>JAAZNO010000619.1 GCA_012798275.1 Chloroflexota bacterium | reverse complement strand
GTGGAGCAGCAGGGCAAGACCTATGCCGAGATCCAGCAGCAGTGGTATCAGCCGGATTACTGGACGAGCTTCCAGGGGCAGGTGGGCGAGATTGATGCGCTCATCACGGAGTTCAACGCGCGCGTGGGGCTGCTGAAGTAACGAGCTGCCTTGCCGCAAGGTCGGCGTTGGCCGGGCCTCAGTTCAACGGGACAGTCACCTGCGTTTTGCGAAACACCCCGACGGCTTCAGGGCTGTCGGGGTGTTTTGTGTGGGCTGGGGACTTATCCTCGCGCTTCGAGGCTACAGCGCGGACATTCACTTGCCGCCGGGCCGATCTCGGCGCTGGACCGATCCAGAAAGCCCGCTGCAAAGTTCAGAAAGCGCTTCACATCGGCGAAGTTGCTCACCAGCCCCACTGAAATTCGCACGGCGTTGATGCTTTTGCCGTAACGCGCCTGCATCTGCTCGCGCAATTCGGCAAACGAGAGGCCGTGATCCCCCTTGAAGAACTCCGCCATGATTTCCGGCGTCAACCCGTGGGCGACCTCCCCGGCGCCGGGGTTGCAGAAACAGCCGGTACGGATGGAGATGGCGTCGTGGCTTGCCAGTTCTTCGACGCGGCGCTCGTCGAAGGGTCGGCCTTCTACGTCATAGAAAGTGACGGTGACGGTGCCGGCGCGCCCTTCGAGCGTCGTCGGGCCGTGGACGCGCACCAATGGCCGTCCGTTGGAATGTTGGAGCGCGCTCAGGTGTTCCAGCAGCCAACCGGTGAGGCACATGACGCGCGTGTGAATGGTCTCGATGCCGATAGCAGCCAGATGTCGCAAGCCGATTTCCACGGCCGGCAGGTTGAGGTAGTTGAGGGTCCCATCCTCAAAGGCGGCGGCGCCTTCCGCGAGATAGTAGCCGTTTCCCTGCACTGAGGCGATGGTGATCGTGCCGCCGGCATACCAGGGACGCCGCAACTTCGCCAGCGCCGATTTGCGCGCCAGCAAGGCGCCTGCTCCGGTGGGATATCCGCACATCTTGTAGAAGGAGAGCGGCACGAAATCCGGCTTCCAGTGGTGCAAGTCCAGCTGGTTGGTGGGGGCGAAGGCGGCGCAGTCTACCAGCACGTCCCAACCCTGAGCGTGTGCGACCTCAATGAGCTCTAACGGATGTTGCACGCCGGAGTAATTCGATTGCGCGGGATAGGCGAAGAGTTTGGGGACTCCCGGCGTCCCCAGAGCCAGCGCGGGTTTCAGCGGCGCGTCTTCGATGCGGAGATCGGGGGCGCTCATAGGGATGTAGGTCACCTGCGCGCCTTTCGCGCGGGCGAATTCGCGGATGCCGTTGACGGAATTGTGGTTGTCAAAAGTGAGGGCATAGTGTCCCCCCGGGGCAAAGGGGTACGCCTCACCCACCAACTTGAGCGCGCCGCTGGCGTTGGGAGTGAAGATCGCCACGTACTCCTCTGGATCGGCGTTGAAGAATTCCAACACGCAGGCGCGCGCTTGTTCCACATGCTCCGTCATCGCCTGCGAAGAGGGGTTGTGGGAGTGCGGGTTGCCGAAAACGTGCGTGGCAAGCAGCTCGTGGTGGGCGCGGATCTGATAATCGGCGTACAGGCTGCCGCCAGTATAGTCCAGGTAGACGTGCCCCAGCCGATCGAGGCGGCTGTATTCCCGCGCTCGCAGGTCGTCGAGGAGGCGGGTGCTCGCGTAGGCGGGATAGGCGTCCAGGAAAGCCGCCAGGGCCGGGAGCATTTCAGGCGTAGGATCATCGCCGGGCCAGAACTGAGATTCACTCATGCTTATCGCTCCTGTGTGCAGATGTGAGTGCGCTTTTGAGACCATCAACGCGAGCAAAGCGTTCAGGGCGACTGTGGTTTGAGGGGCGACATGCGCCTGTGTCCTGAAGTGAAGGGTCTGCCTGTGGCGCCGCGCTTTAACTCAGCATTGAGTATAGCCTCTGGCAGGGCTGAGGCAAGTGACTAATTTCCTCACTGTGTGCTGACGTGTCACTAACCAAAAACAGACTTTATATGGTCAAATAGTTAGGCTTTGCCGATGGAAGCGGTTGCCAATCAAACTTGTTTTGACTAACCGACCGGCTTAGCGCCTTCCGTACTCGTGTTATAATGCGAGAGTCATTCATTCAAAAGGAGTCTATCATGAAGCAATGGCACACGCCTCCGGCAATGCAAATTGATCCCGCTAAAAAGTATCGTGCGACGATCATGACCCCGCGCGGGGTGATTGAAATCGAGCTCTGTCCTCAGTACGCGCCTCAAACGGTCAATAACTTCGTTTTCCTGGCCCGCGAGGGGTTTTACGATGGCGTCGTTTTCCATCGCGTGATCAGCAACTTTGTGAT
>JAAZNO010000618.1 GCA_012798275.1 Chloroflexota bacterium | reverse complement strand
TGTGGTGATCACCGCCGTCGGCGCGGAGACGCTCAGCACCTTGCCCCGTGCGCCCTTTGTGGTCCATGCCTGAGAGAAGAATCAGCGTAAATCAGCGTCCTATAGTTCTCTGGGGGTGAGTCGTGAGCAAAGACTGCGACAGCTCTCTTCTAACTGCTCCCTATTTTCGAAGGGGACGCCATGTGCTGGCGCACATCATTCAAGAATGAAAATGTGCGGTCATTGTTCAGTCTGGCATCAGGTAGTTCGACAGCGATGGATGAACCTTTGTAAGCTGTAGCTTTTGCCCCACCCCCTGCCCCCTCCCCAACGGCGTTTGCGCCGTGGGGGAGGGGAGAAAAAATAAGGGGGTTTTGCAGGCGGGCTACGCCCGCCTGCAAAACCCCGCAAAAAAAGTTCCCCTCTTATTCGTGAAATTCGGGTTCATTCGGGGCTATTTTCGAAGGAGGTACCTCATGGTGCAATCGAATACGGGCAATCAACCGCCTGGCTTCACGCCGTTAGCACCGCGGAATGTTCAGGAAACGGGCTTGAATATCGGTTTCCTGACTGACCTGGCGTTGAAAGTGCTTTATTTCGAGAGCTATCTCTCTGGCCGGGATCTGGCGACGCGCATGGCGCTGCCTTTCGCGGGCGTGGTCAGTCAATGCCTGGAATTCCTCAAGCGCGAGCGCCTTTGTGAGGTGCGCGGGGCGACCGGCGGCACCAGCGGACTTTCGGAATCTACCTACGAGTACGTGCTGACCGCTCGCGGACGCGAGATGGCGCGGGACGCCCTTGAGCGCAGTCAGTATGCCGGCCTGGCTCCCGTGCCATTGGAGGTTTACAATCAGTCGGTGCGGCGCCAGGGCCTCAAGGAAATCACCGTGAACAAACGCCAGCTGCGGCAGGCACTGTCGCACCTCGTGATCAACGAAACGACCTTTGAGCAGATCGGCCCTGCCGTCAACTCCGGGCGTTCGATTTTCCTCTTCGGCGCGCCGGGCAACGGCAAAACCTCCATCGCGGAAGCCATCGGCTCCCTGCTGATGGAAGGTGATATTTTTATCCCCTTTGCCGTAGAAGTAGATGGGCAGGTGATCAAGGTCTTCGACAACGTCAACCATGTGCTGGCACCCCTGGATGCGGCGACGCAGCGCACCATTGACACCCGCTGGATCCGCATCCGGCGCCCTTTCATCGTGGTCGGTGGCGAGCTCACGTTGGAAGGGTTGGATCTGGTTTACGACGTGAACAACAAATATTACGAGTCGCCCTTCCAGATGCGTGCTAACGGCGGCATCCTGTTGATTGACGACTTCGGACGTCAACAGGTCCGCCCGCGCGATCTGCTGAACCGCTGGATCGTGCCGCTGGAGAAGCGCCTGGATTATCTGACCCTGCACACGGGCCGCAAAATCGAGATTCCTTTCGAGGTGCTGATTGTCTTCTCGACCAATCTCGCCCCCAAGGACCTGGTTGACGAGGCTTTTCTGCGCCGTATCCGCCACAAAATCGAGGTCGGCGATCCCGATTGGGACGGCTACCGCGAGATTCTCAAGCGCATTTGTCAGGCGCGGGGGATCGAGTGGAGCGACGCCGCGCTGGCGTACCTGATCAAGGAACATTATATCAAGCCGCATCGCGCTCCGCGCGCCTGTCATCCCCGTGACCTGGTAGATCAGATCATTGACATTGCCCGCTATCTCAACGTGCCGCCCTCCCTCAGCCAGGAACTCCTGGATCGGGCCGCGGCGGCTTATTTTGTGGAGCTCTAAAATGGCGCAGTTTCCTTCAACCTGGCCTTCACAGCGTCCGTTGATCTTTGCCCACCGGGGCGCGAGTCACGCCGCGCCGCAGAACACCCTCGTGGCCTTTCGGAAAGCCCTGGAGATGGGCGCCGATGGCGTCGAGCTCGACGTGCATCTCAGCGCGGATGGCGTGCCGGTCGTCATCCACGATGAGCGGGTGGACACGACGACTAACGGCAGCGGCGCTGTCGCCGATCTCACGCTGGCGCAGCTGCAAGCGCTGGATGCCGGCGTGCGTTTCGACCCGGCCTTTGCCGGCGAGCGAATCCCGACGTTGGAAGAGGTGCTGACGGCGTTTGGGCAGCGGCTGCTCATTAACATCGAGCTCAAGGCCTTTTTGCGGCGGGATGACGCGCTGGAGGCGGCAGTGGTGGCGCTGGTGCGGCGTCTGGGGCTGACGGAGCGGGTGTGGTTTTCGTCCTTCAAGCCCTATGCTCTGGCGCAGGCCCGCGCGCTCGCGCCCGAGATCCCCTGCGGGCTGTTGTATGACCCCTTGAGCTTCGGCGCGCGGCTGTTCGGGCCTATCACGCCGCATGAGGCATTGCATCCGCATCACGGGCTGCTCACCGAGGCGCGCATTCGGCGGGCGCATCGCCATGGATTGTGGGTCGTCACCTGGACGGTGGATGACGTGACGCGCGCGCGGACGCTGGCTGCCTGGGGAGTGGAGGGGCTCATCACTAACGAGCCGGATCGGCTGCTGGCGGCGCTGCGGTGAGGGCGCGAGCTATTCGCTGACGCGCCAGTAAGCGCCGCGTTGACTCAGCTCGGCTTCGGATAACGTCCCGCCGGCCCAGGCGGTGATGTCGGCGCCGGCGAGGCGAGCGATGTGACTGAGGCTGTGCGTTTGAGCGTGCGCTTGAAGCAGCAGGGTGACCTTGGGAGGCAGGGTGCAGCCGACTGCAGCGGCGCGTTGCAGGCTATCGAGGGCTTCCCACAACAGTTGAGCGCTCTCCTCCGGCGGTTCCGGCGTGGCGTAGAAAGCGGTGAGTTTCACGGTGAGGGCGTCTGTCTCCCAGGCGACTGCCGGCGAAAGATACGGCGGCAGGCTGGAAAGGACGATCTGCGCGCACGCCGGGACCTCAGCGACCGCTGGGGCTGCCGGAACGGCGGGGTTGAGAATGGTGTAGCCGAGTACGCCGATCACGCCGACGTCCAGAAGCACGAGCGCCAGCACTATGGGGGTGCGCCATTTCTTCATGGCGTGAAGTATAATACGGAAGGCGGAGAGCAAAAGTCCGGTTTTGAGGAGATGTCATGTCGCCTCCATCGGGCAGCCAGGAGCCACGGCGCAACCTGGGAATCTACAGCGGCTTGCTGAGCTCGTTCCTGCTCGGCTGGGCCCCCATCTTGGGGAAGCTGGCCTATCGCCAGGGCATCACCCCACTGACGCTGGCGGCGCTGCGCACGCTGGTCGCTGCGGTGTTCCTGATGATCGTCTACTTCATCTTCTGGCGACGCTTCTTCCTTATCCCCTGGCGGATGTTGGTGTACTGCCTGATCATTGGCGCCATCAATGGGGTGGGGTCGCTTTTCTACTACAGCGGACTGGGTCGGCTGGACGCCTCGCGCGCTTCCCTGCTCAGCTCGCTGTATGCGGTGTGGGTAGCGATCTTCCTTGCCGCGTCGGGACAGGCGCTCACGCGCCTCACGGTGTTTCGACTTGCGGCCTCGCTGGTGGGGGCGGTGCTCGTACAATCCCCCTGGGCCGTGACCAATCCCTCGGATCATCTCGGCGCGATGTTGATGATCGCTTCGGCGGCGCTCAACGGTTGGTACATGGTGATGGGCCAGTGGGTCCTCGCGGATGTACCCTCGCGCTCGGCGACGCTCTACATCATCACCGGCATGGCGCTCACCGTGTCTGTGGCGCGTCTGTGGGGGAACGCGCCCCTGGAGCCGGTCAATGCCGCCGGCTGGCAGGCGATCCTTGCCTTGGGGCTGACGACGGCCCTGTCGCGATTGGCGACGTTCTTCAGCATGGAGCGCCTTGGCGGCGTGCAGACGGCAATTCTGAATCTCATGGAGATGGTCGTGAGTCTGGTGCTGGCGTTGGTGTTGCTGGGGGAGACGTTATCGCTGATGCAGTGGGCGGGCGCCGTGTTGCTGGTCGGCGGAACGTCGCTGGCGCGCCGCGATGTGCTGGGCGGCGCCGCGCCGCCACCGTCGTTCAATCCCATGGACGACGTTTGATCGTTTGAGGATCAGATGCGGAGGACACGGGAAACGCTTCCCGTGTCCTCTCTTTTTGGCGGGGACGGGCTGTTTAGGGCAGCATGCCCGGCGAGGGGGCGGCCCGTTCACGGAAGTCAACGGCGCAATCGTCGGTGTCCGCCGCTGCCGGATAGCGCTCCAGCGAGGAGCTCGAAGCCGTCACGCCGGGGTGGGGGAGGACGCCGGGATAGGTCGCCGTGCCCCAGATCACCACATCTACTGGCTGATTATCGGGGCCGATCAGGAGGATTTGATCGCCGGGGTTGGCCAGCGTCCAGTTGCCCGTGCCCCAGCCTGCCACACGTCCCATGTCCGGTTTGTCGGTGTCGTTGATGAGCTCGAAATCGGCCTTGGGGGTCTCGGCGCCACTGACGGCGATGACGAGCACCTGCTGCGGTTGGATGACCGCCCCCGCCGGGAATTGATACATCGCTTCGTAATCCGTCACGGCGACGGCATCGCCGAGTTTGTAGGCGCTCAGGTCAACCGGCAGCCCGGTGGGATTGTAGATTTCCACCCATTCGCGGTTGGTCTCGCCGGTGGCGTAGTACACCTCACTGATGAGCAGGTGCTGCGGCGGGAGGTAATTGTGGGCCACCAGCGGCAGGAAGAGGGGAGCGGAGCGGTACCAGTCGTTGAGGAACATCGCTTCCAGGTAGGCGTAGGCGGCGTCGCTCTGCACCTGGAGCGCCATTTCGCGATTGGCTTTGTTGGAGCTCTCGCTGCCGTTGATCGAGCCGACGTGAATGTAGCCTCCCTCGTCATGGAGGTTGACCAGCACCATCTTGTTGTGGACGCCGTAGCCAGTAGGGTTCCCCATCACCACGCGGAGATCGAGCCCTTCGTTGTGCGCCAGCTGGTTGATGGTCTCGACGGTCGCGTAGTTTTGCTCGAGGTCGTAGTATTCCTGGCCAAAGTCGCCGCTGTTGAGCAGGATGCGGACACGGGCGCCCCGGTGTGCGGCGTTCAGGTAGGCTTCCAGGCGCAGGTTGGGGCCGACAAGCGGCTCGCTCCCCCAGGCGGCATATTCGTAGAGCTGTTGCACGTAGACCGTGTCCCCGGCGCCGGCGCGGGCGACGAGCCCCAACAGCGCGTCTCGCTGCCGCAAGGCGGCTTCAGGGGCGGTGAAGGTCTCGAAGGCGAAAGTGCCCGTCACGAGCAGCGGCTCCGGCAGGAGCACCGTGTAGGTGGTGGCGTCCGCCGCATGAAGGCTTACGGGGCCTGTGGGCGTTCCATATTTTGGGTAGCTGCCAGTGTTCCAGCGAAGAACGTCCTGGTGATGGAGGGGGTCGCAGTCCGCAACGAAGACGGCGGACGCGCGGGCCACGACCGAGGGCGCATCGGTCGCTACGACGACGCCGCGCGAGCCAAAAGTGCCGTTGCTCTTGTCGTCGGAGGGGATACTGGCGTTCCCGAAGTTCTGAGAAGTGATCACGGCCCAGGTGTCATCTACGACGATGAATTTCGCGTGGATGAAATCATAACGGCTGAAGATGCGATCTGCCGTTTCGTGGATCAGAAAATAGCATCTGCCGCCGGCGGCTTCGAGCAGCTGACACGTGTAGAGTTCTCCCTGCCAGCGCGAATCGGCTTCGCCGAGGCCCACCGGTCCGCCCTCCAGCAACACGGTGACGCTGACGCC
>JAAZNO010000094.1 GCA_012798275.1 Chloroflexota bacterium | reverse complement strand
GCGCGCGCGCGCCGCCTGCAGTTCCACGTTCTCAGCGGAGATCGCCGAGGACGCCAACACCACATCCGCCGCGCCGAGGTTCTCCGCGGCGTGCCCCAGCGTCACGGGGATGCCCTCAGCGCGCAGGTCGGCGACAAGCCGTCCCGCACTCCGGTCGGAGCCCTGGACGGCAAAGCCCCGCGCTTTGAGCACCCGGGCGATGGCCGACATCCCGGCCCCGCCGATGCCCACGATATGAATCTGTCGTACCTCTGCCAGTTTCACCATTTGAGGCGCCTCAAAGCGTCGTAAGCAGCCCCGTGCCCTTCAGGAATTCATAAGTATCCTGCGTGACACGAGTAGAGTGGTGTTGAGCCAGAATCATGCTGCAGAAAAATACTGTCTGTCTAACTTGAGGAGGGAATCTCCGGCCCTCTCTAAACCCCACTGAGATGGCAGCCACCCGGTGAGGGCCATCGGGCATGACAGGCAAAACATCCTGGCCCTCACTCCAACGCCTATGGTGGGCGTCGCCATGTGAAAAGAATCCACCCAAGCGTGCACTGGGTTCAAAATGGGAAATCCCCATTTCCAATTGCTGCAAACTCGCTTTATGTTCAGCCGGGCGCAATCGTGATTTCAATTCCACGAACCCAACCACAAAACGTTCTCTCCGTACTGTTGGCGGAAGTTCGGCAATCAACACTGCATCAGGACGCTGATCTCCGGGCCAAAAGCAATCATCCGCGTCAATTTGAACCACCACTACAGGCAGATCTCCCACAAAGCAGAGCTCCTGGCCGTTTGACGCCTCCACCATACAATTAGCGCGAGCGCCATGGGTTGGACATTTGGATAGGAATTCCATCACCCTCCTGCGTTATCAGCGGCTTGCTGAAGTTGCCAGCGCAACGCGCCAATGAGATTCATCTCATAGCTCAGTTCCTCACCCACACGCCCCAGCTCGGCTTCGCTGATGAAGCCTTCTTCCCGATCCAGCAAACTCCGCACCCGACCATCGCGAGCAAAGAAATAAGCTTCTACCTGGGCCGGCGCAAGGCGCAATTCTGGGGCGGGGACCTCTGGCTTAAGAAAAGGCTGATTGTCCCCCGTTTTGAGCTCCGATGCCAGCATCAGATTATTCAGCACATAGAGCACCGTCAACGAATGCGTCGTTAAGGTCACGTGGAAACCCTGATTCACCAGGTAGGCCAGGATTTTCACCAGGGCCCGCTGTGCGGCTGGATGAAGGTGCGTTTCTGGCTCCTCAAGATGTAAATATACCGGACGGGCCGGCTCGGGCAGCCCCCAAAGCGTCTGCGCCACCAACACTAACGGCCAGGCTTCCATTTGTCCAGAGGAAGCCATCTCGATTTCGATGGGCTGCTCGGTCCCCTCAGGAATCCATTGCCACCGACCGGCAAAGCGCCCCAGCTGCGAATACCGCACTTTGCCGCGCAAAGCAGGTTCAACAATCCCTTCAATGACGCGCGCCTGTGAGGGTATAGTCCCTCCTACTCGCTGCCATTCCTGAAAGATCCGTCCCGCCTCGGTCAAAGCACGGGAAAACTCCCGCATGGTCAAAGGCAAAACCTTATGCCCTAACATGCCCGGATCCGTATTCACAAACCGGGAGAAAAAAGAGCGCTCCGCCGGTATAAACAACGCCTGAGCAAATTGCGGGCGTTGCGAGGGATCGGCAAACCAGGCTCGAAGCCAACCCTCAACTTCCTGGTTAAAAGGCTTCAAAGGCGAGATCTTGCGATCCTTCTGCCGGATGGAAATCACCCGCCGGCGCTCCGATGCCAGGGCAGCTCCCTGGATGTAGCTGATCCGTGCTACCTCTCCCGGCTTCAAAAAAGATGCCAGAGCCCGATTGGTCGAATCGCCGCTACGAATACCCTCCACCACAGCGCGCACCGCCGTGTCGGGGTCACTCTGCCCACCGTAGCGTGCCAACAGGTATTCCGCATCACGGAAAAAATAGAGCAGCTGGCTCAGCAAAGATTTTCCCGTCCCTTGCTCGCCGATGAAGACCGTCAAAGGGCGAATGTGCAATTCCAGGGCTTCACGCCCGGCCTGCAGCGGCCCTAAATCTCCTCCCTCTACGCGCAACAGCTCCCCCGTTGACATTGCCATGTCCCTGTTCCTCACACAAATACGATCAGCACGAAAGTAAAGGCCAGCGCTATGCTGACGAACAGGATCTCATCCGTCATCCAGCTCAACGGCAAATAGCGCAGCAGGTCTTGTGCAAAGGCCGTGGTCGGCGGCGTGATGTGCCATATCCCATAGTTGAGTCCTGGGTCCGCCAGGAAGCCCCACACGACGCCGGCAATCAAAAAGCCGTTCAGCGCCCCCAGAAAGAAGCCCAACAGGCTGTCCTGCAACTTGTCCTTGCGCGCCTTGGCCCCCAGCGTCGTCGAGATTTTTGTCGTGGCATACCCAAAGCAGATGATGATCACGAAGATCCCAAAACGCACGTAAAACCACTCCTGCGGCTTTGTCTCGGACAGCGTTTTCAGCGAGGTATTCACCACCGGGATGAATCTCCACAGCACCAGTTCGATGAAACGCGCCAGCACCACCGATGAAGTGACCAGGAGCTCCTTGGCCCAGCCCCGCAACATGCCCACCAGGCCGAAGAGAAGCACCAGGCCCACAAAAACGGTCTCTAAAGGCACCATTTCAAGCCCCCTGTCCCCACGAAAGCATGAGGTCGGCGATGCGTCGCGCTGCGTCGGGACGCGCCAGTTCCTGCGCCGCAGCGCGTAGGGCCGCGCAGCGCTCCGGCGAACGCAGCAGCTCGCTGACCAGGGGCAGCAGCGTCGTGGCCAGCGTCTCGTCGGGCGTTACCACTGCCGCGCCCCGTTGCGCCAGCCACTCCGCGTTGACTTTCTGGTAGCGCCAGGCATGGGGATAAGGAACCAGAATCGCGGGCAGGCCGAAAAACGGGAATTCGCCCAACACCGAAGCCCCCGCACGCGAGAGCGCCAGATCCGCAGCCGCCAACGCCGCCCCCATCTCTTCATGCAGATAGGGAAATGCATGGTAACGTCCCCGCGCCGCCTCCGGCAGCGCCGCTGCCTGCGCCGCCACCTTTTCCCAATCCAGAGCGCCGGTCACATGCACCACCTGCGTCAGCGCTAACAGCGGCTCCAGATTGGCCATCACCGCCTCATTGATGGAACGCGCGCCCCGGCTGCCGCCAAAAACCAGCAGCACGGGCGCTTCCGCCGCGAGGCCCAACACCCGTCGGGCCGCCTCGCGCTCCCAACGCCCCAAGTCCTCGCGCAAGGGATACCCCGTCACCACGACCTTGCGGGCCGGCAGAAAAGGGCGGGACTCCTCTACCGTCACGGCGATCTGTGTCGCCAACCGCGCCACCCAGCGGAAGGACGTCCCCGGCTCGATGTCCGGCACGTAGAGCAACACGGGAACCCGGCGCAACCGCGCCGCCACCGCGACCGGCACGCTCACGTAGCCCCCCGTCGTCAACACTGCCGCTGGTCGCTCGCGGCGCAACAACCGCAGCGCGGCGAAAAATCCACGCCCCAGCTGCCAGGCGTTGAAAAGCGCTCGCCCCAGGGCCACCCCATGGACGCCGCCCGCCGGAATCGCCGTGAAGGGCACGCCCGCGCGCTGCACCAGCTCCGCTTCCATGCCGCCCTTCCCGCCAATCCAGGTCAGCGCGACGTCGGGATCAATGGCCCGCAAAGCCTGTACGACGGCTACTGCCGGATAGACGTGCCCGCCAGTCCCGCCAGCTGCGATCCAAAATCGCATCCCAGTCTCCTTTGGGGCGCCCCCTGGATACGCCCAGCAGCACCCCCACTCCCGTCAAGGTCACCAGCATCTCCGAACCGCCATAGGAAAAGAAGGGCAACGCCGTCCCGGCGAACGGCACCAACCCCGTCATGACCAGGATGTTGAGCAACGCGCCCAAAACGATCATCGTGGTCACGCCAAAGGCCAGCAGCGCCCCAAAAGGATCGGTCGTCTCCAGCGCGATGCGATAGCCACGATAGGCAAAGAGCGCGAAAAGCCCCAACACCAGCGCCACGCCGATCAAACCCGTCTCCTCACCGATCACGGCAAAAATGGAATCGGTATGCGGGAAGGGCAGATAGCCGGTCTTCAGCAATCCGCGACCCACCCCCACGCCGGTAATGCCTCCCTCGGCCAGCGCCATGAGCGAGCGCTGCGCGTGATAGGATAGCTGCGAAGGATCCTTCAACGCGGCGACATAGTTGATCAACCGTTCCCGCGCATGAGTGAGTTGCCACGCCAACAAGCCAAACGTGCTACCGCCGATCAACAGCGAGAGGAAGATCTGGATCGGATCGCCGCCCGCGAAAAAGAACATCAGCAAGCCCGTCGCCGCGAGCAAAGCCGCGATGCTCAGGTCGGGTTGCAGCGCTACCAGGCCGCACAGCACGCCCAGGATGATGGCGAAGGGAAACAGGCCATACCGCACTTGATGGAGCTGTTCCCCCTTGGAGGCCAGCCAGGCGGCAATGTAGATCACCGTCGCCAGCCGCGCGAAAACGCCGGGCTGTACCGATATCCCCAAAATCTCGAACGAGCGTTGGGCGCCCAAAAGGGGCTGACCAAAGAGCAGCACGATCACTAACAACACCAGGGTGACAAAGATGATCGGCACCGCCAGCCTCTGCAGCAGCGTGTAGGGAAAGTACATGGCGGCCACCATCGCCAGCAGCCCCAACGCCACCCACTTCAATTGCTGATGCCAGAACGCAATGTCCACATAGAGTGTCGCGCTGTAGAGCATGAGCAACCCAAAGGACAGCAAGGCCGCCGTCGTCACCAACAGCAGCGAATCCATGTGCAGGGGTTTGTTTTTGGTTCTCGCGGTCATCCTTCCCCCTTCGCCCGGCTATGGCAGCGCCTGCACCAGGGCTCGAAAGCGCTCACCCCGCTCGGCAAAGTCGCGGAAAGCGTCGAAACTCGTGCCGCCCGGCGAGAGCAACACCACGTCGCCGGGGCGCGCTGCCTGCACGGCGGCGCTGACCGCCTGTTCGAGCGTGTCCGCGTAGAGGATTTGCTCCAGCACACACGGGCTGGCATCCTCGGCCAGCGCGCGACGCACGTGCCCATCAATGAGCGCCCGCGCCTCGCCGAAAAGCACCAGCACCCGCACCCGCCGCTTCACCTCACGCGCGAACGTCTCCCAGGGCAGGTTCTTATCGCGTCCGCCCGCCAGAAGCACCAACGGCTCGTCGAAAGCGGCCAGCGCCGCCAACACCCGCTCCGGCGCGGTCGCAATCGAATCGTTGATCCACGTCACCTCATGCCAGCGCCGCACCACTTCCAGCCGATGCTCCACGCCCGTGAAAGCCTCGATCGCCCGGCGCATCGCTTCGGGGGACGCACCCGCCGCATCGCTCAGGGCGATCGCCGCCAGCGTGTTGACGAGGTTGTGGAAACCGCGCAAATGTACCTCGCCGCGCCGACAAATCTCCCGCTCCTGCCCCTCGCGGCGCAACATCAACGCCTCGCCGCGCAAAAAGGCGCCGGTCTCCACGGCGGTCACACCGCTGAAATACCGCACCTCCGCGGCCGTCTGTTCCGCCAGCCCGCGGGCATTCGGTTCATCATAGCCGAGCACCGCCACGTCCTCCGGGCGCTGATAGGCGACGATGTGCGCTTTCGCCGCGATGTACGCCGCCATCGTCTTGTGCCGATCCAGGTGATTGGGCGTGATGTTGAGCACGCCGGCGATGTGCGGGCTGCACTCCATCACCTCCAGCTGGAAGCTCGAGAGCTCCATCACCACCCGGTCGGTAGCAGCGATGTGCGGCAGATCCGCGATCAGCGGGTTGCCGATATTGCCCCCCACCCAGGTCTGAAACCCCGCCTCGCGCAAGATGGCGCCCACGAGGGCCGTCGTCGTCGTCTTCCCCGCCGAACCGGTGATGCCCAGCACCGGCGCAGGAGATTGGCGGATGAATTCCTGCGCGTCGTTGCTCACCGGAATGCCGCGGCGCTGCGCCTCCACCACCAAAGACAAATCCGCCGAGACGCCGCCGCTCAAACACAGCAGGTCGCAGTCATCCAGCAGGCTGAGGGGATGCTCACCCAGCACGTAGCGAATTGGCCACGTCGCGAGCTCCGCCATGTCCGCCGCCAGCGCCTCAGGGGAGCGCAGGTCCGAGACGACCACGGACAGGCCCCGCCCGGCGAAGTGCCGCGCCAGTGCCTTCCCCTGTCGCGCAAATCCCAGAATCACCACCGTGTTGTTCGACGTCGTCATGGATTCACTCATCACAAAAGGCGCCACGTCCGCCGCGCCCGATCTCAGATCAATGCCAGAGCCACCCCCGCCATCGCCGCCAGCAGCGCGACCAGCCAGAAACGCTGCACCACTTGCGTCTCCGACCAGCCCAACAACTCGAAGTGATGGTGCAGCGGCGTCATCTTGAAGACCCGCCGGCCCTCGCCGTACTTTCTCTTCGTGTATTTGAAATACGTCACCTGAATGATGACGGAGGCCGTCTCCGCCACGGGCACCAGCATCACCAACGGCAGGATCAACCACTGCCCGGTCATCAACGCCACCGTCCCCAGCGTCGCGCCCAGCGCCAGCGAGCCGGTATCGCCCATGAACATCTCCGCCGGGTGCGCGTTGTACCACAGAAAAGCGAACGACGCTCCCACGATCGTGAAGCAGAACCGCTCCAGGTAGATCTGCCCCTGCAAATCGGCGATGATGCCGTAAGCCACGAAGCCGCTCGCCAGGATGATGCCGGCCAGGCCGTCCAGGCCGTCAGTCAGGTTGGCGGCATTACTCGCGCCGATGATGACCAACATCGCCACGGGAATGTAGAACAGGCCGATGCTGATCTTTTCGGGCACGCCGGGGAGAGCGATGCTCTGCAGATCCAGCCCGTAGTACATGACCAGCGCCACGAACAGGGTAAAGAGCAGCTCCAGCCGCATCTTGAAGCGCGCGCTCAGGCCCTCGCCGCGCCGAACCCCCGTCAGATCGTCCCATGCCCCCAGGGCGCCATAGGCGACCAACACCCCCAACGGCACCAGGATCGAACGTCCAATGACGGTCTGTCCGATCAGGTTGTAAACGTTCAACGCCACGGTGATCAGCACCACCGGCACGAGGATCAACAGGCCGCCCATCGTTGGCGTCCCCATCTTCGTCAGATGGCCGCTCGGCCCCTCGATGCGGATGCGCTTCCCAATCCGCCACTTCCGCAGCAGGCTGATGTAAGGACGGCCCCAAAATACCGCCATGATAAAGGAGATACTGGCCAGGATCAGTGCAAACCCCATGGCTGTGCCCTACCCTTTCGCCGCGCGGCTTAACGCGCTGACGATTTCCTCCATGCGCATCGCGCGCGAGCCCTTCACCAAAATCACGTCGTGCGGCTCCAGTACCTCGAGCAGCCAGGCCAGCGCCTCGGCATTGGTGGCCGCCTCATGCACCCGTTCCGGCGGCATCCCGCAGAGCCGGGCGCCGCGAGCCATGAGGGCGCCGCGCGGGCCGACCGTCACCAGGTGCGCCGCCACATCAGCGGCGCGACACCCCACTTTGAGGTGCCCTTCCTCCTCATAGGCGCCCAACTCCAGCATGTCGCCCAACACCGCAATCTTGCGCCCCTCGAGGTCCGCCAGCAAGTTCAGCGCCGCGAGCGCCGACGGCGGGCTCGAGTTGTAGGTATCATCGAGCACCAACGTCTCCTGCGGCCCCGGCGTCGAGACCAAGCGCAGCTGCGCGCCCGGCGTCTGCAGCCCCTCGATGATTTCCTGCCAGCTCAGCCCCAGGATCAGGCCGGCCGCAGCAGCGCGCAACAGCGTATGGACGCTGTGTCGTCCCAGCAACGGCGCGCGCACGTACACCGCTTCCGACCCATAGTGGAGCCGCGCCCGAATGCCCTCCAGTCCCAGGCTCTCGACCTCATCGGCCCACAGATGCGCCGCCGGGTCGAGCCCGTAGGTGAAGACGCGCGCCCGCGTCGCCTCCGCCATCGCCCGCACGAACGGATCGTCATCGTTGAGGATGGCGACGCCCTCCGGCGCGGGCGGCAACGCCTCGACCAGCTCCCGCTTGCCCAGCGCAATGTTCTCCAGACTGCCGGCGCGCTCGGCGTGCACCGGCTCGACGTTGGTGAGGATGCCAATCTGCGGGCGCGCGATCTCCGCCAGGCTGCGAATGTCCCCCCGGACGTACATACCCATTTCCAACACCACCAGGTCATGTTCGGCGGTGAGCTGCAACAGCGTCAACGGCAGGCCAATCTCGTTGTTGTACGAGCCCGTGCTGTGCAACACGCGATACCGCTGCTGCAACACCCGCGCCGTCACTTCCTTCGTGGTGGTCTTCCCCACGCTGCCGGTGATGCCAATGACGCGGACATCGAACTGCTGACGCCAGAACGCCGCCGCGCGTTGCAATCCCTGCAGCACCGCCGGGACCTTCAGAATCACCGGCGCGCTCACGGTGTGCTGAGGCAGTGCAGCGTCCGTCAGATCGAGGACCGTCGCGCCGGAAAGATCGCCTCCCAAAGGTGCGCCCGCGTCTACCACGGCCGCCACGGCGCCCCGCGCCAGGGCATCGCCCACAAAGGCGTGCCCGTCCGCCGTTTCGCCGCGAAACGCGAGGAAGACCGCCCCCGGCCCCGCCTTACGGGAGTCCAGAATCGGCGTGATCGGCATTTCCAGGCCCGCGAGTCGTCCACCGCCCAGGCCCTCAATCAAATCGGCCAGCGTCAAAACACGCCCGGTCCGTTTTTTACTCCTCTGACGTGCCATCGTCTCTCAAACCTGTGTCCTGCTCTTAAAAAACATTTCGTCGAGCCGGTCTGACCGACTCAACGCAGCTGCCTGCCTCGAAAATCTGAACGCCGTCCGCCCCTCAACCGCCCGGCGGGCAGTGCAGCAGCACCAATAGCCGCGCCGCAATCCGTTGAAACACCAACGCGGCGGTCTGCGTGCCCCAACGCAAGGACGGGTCAATGCCGGGCCGATCCAGCTTCACCATGATCAAGACCTGCGGGTCGGGCAGCGGCCCAAAGCCCACGAACGAAGCAATCACGTTGTGGGGGTCATAGCCGCCGGAGACGGGAATCTGCGCCGTCCCCGACTTCCCCGCAAGGCGATATCCTGGCACCGTTGCCTGCTTCATGTTGGTTTCGATAGCGCGCGCCATCAATTCGGTCAGGGTGTGCGCCGTCTCCACCGAAATCACCTGGCGCACCGGCATGGGCGCGATGGGGACCCGCGTCCCATCGGCGGCGATCCGCTCCGCCACCAGGTGCGGTTGCATCAAGACGCCGTCGTTGGCGATCGCCGCGACGGCGGCAGCCATCTGCAGCGGCGTCACCGCGATCCCCTGACCGTAGGCATTGGTGGCGAGAAAACCATCTTGCCAGTCCCACTGCTCCGGGGTGTGGACCACGCCGCTTTCCTCGGCTTCCAGCTCCACGCCCGTCGTCTGGCCAAAGCCGAAAGCGCGCACGTAGTGATAGAAGCGGTCCGCGCCCAAAACGCGCGTCGAGAGCGTCGCCGCACCCACGTTGAGCGAGTGCGCCAGCAAGCCTTCCAGATCTTGCACGCCGTAGGCCCGGTGATCCCAATTGCGCACCGGCACGCCCCCGTACTCGATCAAGCCGCGATCCTCATAGGTCCAGCCGGTGTCCACCAATCCCAAGTCCAGCGCCGCCGCCACCGTGACCAATTTGAACACCGACCCCGGCTCATACGTCTGGCTGACGGCCGGATCCCGGAAGAGCGCCTCCTGCCCCGCAGCGACATAATCGGCGTAGCGCGAGGGTTCGTAGGTCGGACGGCTCGCCAGCGCCAGAATCTCGCCCGTCCGGGGGTTCATCACGATGATCGTGCCCGCCTCCGCTTTGTATTC
>JAAZNO010000617.1 GCA_012798275.1 Chloroflexota bacterium | reverse complement strand
AGTATACGCTCATTTGGTCACATTGACAACTTTTGTTTTTGTCGCTCGCGCTGGGCTGCGTGTAAATCTGCGTCGTGGCGATGCTCGCGTGACCCGGCAGCGCCGCGACTGTCACCAGGTCTGTGCCCGCCTCACGCAGCAGCCGGGTCGCGAACGTGTGGCGCAGCACATGCGGCGTCACGCCCTCCACTCCCGCTGCCTCCGCGAGCGCCGCGATGCGAAACTGCATTCCCCGCGCGCTCAGGGCTCCCCGCTGACCGAGGAAGAGCGCGTCGCCCCGATCGGCGCTCCGCACGGCGAGATAGGCCTCCAACGCCTGGCGCGCTGTCTTGTGCAGCGGCACCTCGCGGTACTTCCGTCCCTTCCCCGAGCGCACGATGACGCGGGGGTCCTTGCCGTTGAGCACCACGTCCTCCACGCGCAGCGCTGCGCATTCCGAGACCCGCAAGCCGGTGTAGAGGAGCAGGTTCAGCAAGGCTTCGTCGCGCAGCGCGTCCCCCAGGGTGGGCGTGACCGCGTCGCCGGCGCGCGCCTGCGCCAGTTGCCGCTGCGCTGCCGCCTCCCGCTGCAAGCGATACACCTCCTGCGCGGTGAGCGCCTTCGGGGTGCGCGCGCCCTGCCTGACGCCTTTGACGCTCTGCACGGGGTTCGTGCTGGCATGTCCGGCCTCGATGGCCCAGGCGAAGAAGCCGCGCAACGCGGTCAGGTGGCGGTTGACGCCGGCGGGCTGGCGGCCGGCGTTTTCCAGGGCATCGCGGTACCGTTGAACGTCGAAAGGGGTCACCTCGACGGGCAGCACCGGCTGGCCCAGTTGCGTCTCCAGCCAGGCGAAGAATGCGGCGACGTCGCTCTGGTACGCGGCGATGGTGCGCGCGCTGCGATCCGGCGCACGCAGGTGCGCCATGAAATCGGTCAGGTAGTCAGTCATGGGAGCCTCCTGGGCAGGTGGTGATGGGTGATGGTTTGTTTATGCGGTAGGTTTTGACATCGAAAAACCCCGCAAAATGGGCCTTTTGAGGCTATTTTACGGGGTTTTGTGGGAAATGTCAACGCATAATGCAAATTTATGTGATATTTCTGCTTCTCACTCCTCCTCAAACCCCTGGCTGGTGAACTTGAGCGTGCGGGCATTCTCCGTGACCGTGCGCACCACGTGCTCCGGCGCCCCACCCGGTATCTCGGCCTCGATCTCCAGGGTGACGGTGACGCTGGCGCCGACAAGTCCAACCAGGTGGGCGATGACTTCGTCGGCAATCTTCCCCGCATCACGCCCGGCTCGCGTGGCGTCGAGAACGACACTGCCGTGAAAGCGCTTTGGGGCGTGGGATGCCGGTGGCTCCGGAGGCCGCGGTGACTGGGGCCCGGGTTCCCCACTAAGGCCGACGCCCGGCCCTGGGCCTGGTGGCTGCGGCGAGGGCGGCGTGATGGGCTGCCGCTCAGCCTCCAATTGGCGCTGCGCGACGGCAGGCTTGACCAGCAGGCCATTGAGGTTATCGGCGCTCAGCGTCACCAGCTCTCCGGCGCGCAAGCCGCGATAGCGTCCGGCAGCTTCATCGTAGCTATCGGCGTAGGCGAAGGACTCCTGCATCCACAGCAGCAAGCCCAGCCCCTCACGGATCGCGGCCAACAGCACCGTGGCGTCTTTGAGCCGGGGCAGGTAAGGATAACGCGCGAAATCCTCCACCAACTGTCTGACAGCGACATGGTCGCCACGCCACAGTGGAATCTTGTCCATCTCGGCGCGTAGCACTGTGCCCGCCAGCGTGGTCACCAGTGAATCGTCGGTGCGCAGTTTTTTGCTGGCGCGCACCGCGAGCGCGTCCTGCCCGGTGAGCCGGTCCGCCTGCCAGGTGACCGGCGCCTGCGGTGAGGCCTGCACCGGCGTGAGCAGCCACTGATAGGCTTCGGGGATGCGCGCCGTCACCGTGCTATCCGCGCTGGTCCGCTGCGTCTCCGCCTGTTTGACCTGGTGTGGCGAGAGGTCGAGCGTCTCTTTTTCGCTCAGAATCGAATTCCAGGCCAGGTAACGCCGGACTGCCTCATCCAGGTCCTGCAGGCGCGCCCGGTCTACTGCCAGGAATACCAGCGTGTTGCGGAAAAGCCGGGGAGTGTTGCCCCGCATCTCGTAGATCGCCTGCGCCGCCAGCAGCGCGGGGCTATCCTGCTCTTTGCTGTAGGGATATTCCGGCCCCAACACCACGAGCCGCGCGTCCCAATCGTCGGGCACGTCGGCGCCGGAGTGCGGCAGGGGATGTACGCGATTGAAATCGCCGGTCTTGCGCAGGTCGGCGCGCAGGCGCCTGTCCAGTTCAGCCACCACGGCGTCGGGATCGCGCTTGAGTTGTTCGGCGCGGTCCTCCGCCATTTTGGTGACGGTGGGTTGCGTGGAATACCAGTAACGCGCCGCATCCTGATAGAGATAGGTAGCGGCCCCGCTCAGCCGTCGCAGCGCATCGCCGAAGACCGCCGGCGATTCGCCCGGCATCACACAGCCCAACTTGATGCGCCGATCTTCCAGGCCCCGATTGGCCGCCGTAGCGGTGGGCGCTGAACCCAGATAGATCGTGCGCGCCACGCGGCGGCAGGCGGCATATTTGCCCAGATTGGGCACCTCGTTATCCAGCTGCAGCGGCAGCGCGTTGGGCCCGTCCACGTCTTTGGCGATGACGGGTAGCCAGTTATCGGAGAGATAGCGCGTGAGCTCGAACTGCACGCGGGGATCTTCGATGGGCAAGGTGGCGGGCAGAATCAACGGGTTGCGGTCGCCCTTCTCCCACAGGCTATGAATCACCGCCGCCATCAGGCGCAGCACGCCGCGCGTGCGCTGGAATTTGAGCAGCGTGGACCAATCCGTGTAGAGGCGGTCGAAAATCTCTGGATGGATAGGGTAGGCAGCCCTGATGCGCTGCTCGTATTCGGCCTCGCGCGTT
>JAAZNO010000093.1 GCA_012798275.1 Chloroflexota bacterium | reverse complement strand
GTCTGACCCGGCGATTGGGCCGTTTGCCTCAACCCTCGCAGGTATTGCTGTTGGAGGCGCTGGCGGAACTGTTCGCCGAATAGGGCAGGCCAAAATTTTTCGAAAGGGAGCAAGAGGCTCGTTCTCTATGAGCAAACGTAAACTGAAGCGTCAATTGAGTCTGATCCAGCTGGTGATGCTGGGGACAATTGGTACGCTGGGCGCGCAAATTTTCGTATTGACCGGGGAGGCGGCTGCACTCTCCGGCCCGGCGACCCTGTTGGCGTTGCTGCTGGCGGGATTGGTAACCTATGTCATCGCCATCAACTATGCCGAAATGGCCACCTCCTTCCCGGAGACCGGCGGTGCGATGACTTACGTGCGGGAGGCTTATGGCAGCGGTCTGCTATCGTTCCTGGTCGGCTCGATGGATTGCCTTTCCAGCACGTTCTTTGCCGCGCTTTCGGCGGTGGGCTTTGGTTATTCTCTGAACATCCTCTTCCCGGCTATCCCCATCGTGCCGGCTGCTATTTTCATCCTCGTGGTTTTTTCGCTGTTGAACATCTTTGGCGTGAGCATGGTGGGCAATGTCCAGGTGACTCTGGGGATAATCCAGCTCTTGTTTTTCGGCGTCTACATCGTGGCGGGATTTGTCAGCCCGAATGGTTTCCACTGGAGTACCCTCGTCCCTGACGGGAAGTTTTTCGTTTACCCCGATGCGTGGACCAATTTCTCCAAATTGCTGCGTACCATTGTCTTGATCTACATTGCCTACGTTGGCTTTGAGGTCATCGCCGATGACGCTGAGGAGGCCAAAGACCCCGACCGGATGTTGCCCAGGGCGCTGATGCTCAGTGTGACGTTTGTGATGCTGATCAACTTGGTGATGGTCACGGTGGCCTTGGGCACGATCCCCTGGTATGAACTGGCCGGTTCCAAGACCGTGTTGACCGATACAGTGGCGCGCACCATCCCCGGCTGGGGCGTTACTTTGATGGCAATCTGCGGTGTGGAGACGATGTTGACCACGATCAACTCCGCGATGCTCAGCGCCACCCGTGAAGCCTTCACCTTGGGCCGTGATGGAGCGTGGCCGAAAGCACTCACGCGCTTGAGCCGCCGCCGCACCCCTTATGCCGCCATCATCGTGGTGGGACTTTCTAGCATTCTGGTAGCCGCTACCGGCCTGGTGGACTTTTTGAGCTACATTTCCAGTTCTGGCTACATGTTTGTGCTTTTCTGGGCCAGTCTATCCATGATCCGGCTGCGCAAGAAATACCCGAATTTGCGCCGTCCCTTCAAAGCACCTTTCTTCCCGCTGACGGCGTACATCGCGGCGGGCATGGGATTGTTCATCGTGCTCTTCACCGAGGTGCGTGCTCTGCTGTTTGGCGTGGCGTTGCTGGGGGTGTTGGCGATAATTCACTATGCGGGACCGGCCATTGGCCACCGCTTGCCGGTGCGACGCCGGTTTGGGGAGCCGGAACCGGGCAAAGAACGCTTTGTCGTCTCGGTGGCCAATCCGCAGACCGCCAAGGGCCTGGTGTATGTCGCGGGGATTCTGGCTGAGGCGACCGTGGACCCTTACATCTGCGTGTTGACGGTCAACGTTGACCCCAAACGCCTTTCGGCGCACACGGCGCGCCGGCTGGCGCGAGATCTCAGCCCGGAGCAACGGGCGTTGTTACAAAATGCCGTGGCGACATTGCAGGAACGCAATATCGCGGTCTACACCAAGGTGCGCGCGGCGCCGAGCGTTGCTGAGGGAATTCTGGATGAGGTCGGACGGCATTGCAACGTCAATCTCTTGCTGCTGGGCTGGCCTGGGCTGTTGACCCCGGCGCAGCTAGCGGAGAATCCCATCAACCTGGTCTTGCAAAAAGCGCCGACCAATGTGGCGGTGTTGCTCAACCGTGGGTTGCTGACCCAACCGCTGCGGCGAATTC
>JAAZNO010000092.1 GCA_012798275.1 Chloroflexota bacterium | reverse complement strand
GTGCTCGGCGTTCCCCTGCCGCGGGATGCCGATCAGCAATTCCGCGCCGGCGCTCCCGTGGAAAGCCCCCTACAGGCGGGCGACCTGCTCTTCTTCGGGCGGGCGGCGGATCCGGCGACCTTCACGGCCCAACGGGTCACCCACGTCGCCATCGCCCTCGATGCCGGGCGCTATCTCCACGCGAACGGCGCCACGTGGAGCATCGCCATCAACAGCCTGAATCCCGCCGCGCCCGATTTCAGCCCGGCCCTGCAAAAGGCCTTCCTGGGCGCGCGGCGTTATCGGTGAGGGGAGCCCAGGCCCCGTTCGATGCCGGATTCGATATCGGGAGGAAAAATGTTGCCAATTACGTATGCTCCTTTGACGCTCGAGCTGCGCACCACTTTCCGTATCGCCCATGGGGCGAGCGACCAACGGCACAATGTGCTCGTCCGCATCGCGGAAGGCGTCGGCGAGGCGGCAGCCGTCGCCTATCACGGCGAGACGCCGGCCGGCATCATGGCCTACCTGGCCGCAGTGGGCGCGCTCCAGGGCGACGATCCCTGTCTGCTGGAAGAGCTCCTGGCGCAGCTGCCGCCGGGCTCGCAGGCTGCCCGCGCGGGCGTGGACATCGCCCTGCACGACCTGTGGGGACAACGCCTGGGACAGCCGCTCTACCGCCTGCTGGGGCTCGACCCGGCGCGGATCCCCCTCACCTCGTTCACTATCGCCATGGACACCCCGGAGGCGATGGCAGAACGCGCACGGGAGGCGGGACTGCCCCTCCTCAAAATCAAAGTGGGCAGCGAGGAAGATGCGGCCCGGCTCGCCGCGATCCGTCAGGCGACCGCTGCCCGGCTGCGGTTGGACGCCAACGCTGGCTGGAGCCGCGAGCAGGCTGAGGCCTGGCTGCCGCGGCTGGCCGATTTCGGGATCGAGCTGCTGGAACAGCCCCTCCCCGTGGGCGACCTCGAAGGATTGCGCCGGCTGCGAGCGCTGAAGACCGGCGTCCCCATCTTCGCCGATGAAAGCGTGAAGACTGCGCGCGACGTGGCCGCTCACGCCGGCGCCGTGGATGGCGTGGTCATCAAATTGATGAAAACGGGCGGCATCCGCGAAGCGCTGCGCGCGATTCACACGGCGCGAGCGCACGACATGCAGGTGATGCTCAGCTGCATGGTGGAAAGCTCGGTGGGCGTGACGGCGGCCGCGCATCTGGCGCCCCTGTGCGATGCAGTGGATCTCGACGGTCCGCTGCTGGTGAAGAACGACCCCTTCGAGGGCCTCCGCTATGAGGGCGCGCGCCTGCTCCTCCCCGACCGCCCCGGCATCGGCGTCGTCGCGCGGCATCAGGCCGTGTGAACGTGGGCGCGTGCGACCGTGTTCACGTTCACACGGCCGCACGGCCCTATCGTCTTCCAAATCCTTCCCATAATCACCCCAAAAGGTGACATTTGTCAGCCTTCGACGGCGCCCTCTTGACATTTTGCCGTTTTTCGCCTATGATACTGGTATCTACCTATCATGACCAGTCATTACCACAAAGGGGCCCATGGAACTGAAGCGCGAAGCACCTACCCCCTTGTACGTGCAGCTCAAGAACTCACTCCTGATGCAGATCACCAGCAATCAGCTGGCGCCCCATCAGCAGCTGCCCTCGGAGCGCGAGCTCTGCGAGCAGTTTGGGGTCAGCCGGACGACCGTGCGACAGGCGATCAACGAGATGATCCACGAGGGATTGGTCTACTCGCGCGCCGGGAAGGGCACTTTCGTCAGCGAGCCGAAGATCAATCAACAGCTGCGCACCCTCACCGGCTTCAGTCAGGATGTGCTCGAGCGCGGCGGCACGCCATCCAGCCAGGTGCTGGAGGCGCGGCTGATCCCAGCGACGCCCGATCTCGCCGAGCGCTTACAGGTCACCCTGGAGACGGAGCTGGTGCTCCTCTCGCGGCTGCGGCTGGCCAACGGCATGCCGCTTGCCATTGAGACGTCGTATCTCAATCATAGCTACTGCAAGGACATTTTGCAGCACGATTTTTCTTATACCTCTCTGTATCACGTTTTGCAGACGGAGTATCAGCTACGGCTGGTACGCGCAGAGCAGACCATCGAGGCGGGACTTGCCAATCCCCAGGAACTCGCCCTGCTCAAGATGCATCCGCCCGCCGCTATCCTCAAGATGGAGCGCCTTACCACCACCGATCAGGACGTGCGACTCGAATACACCGTCTCGGTCTATCGGGGCGATCGTTACAAATTCCGCACGACCCTGCAGGTATTCTGAGCGTAGAAAAACGTGCGAACATGTTAAGGTGCGAACGTGCGAACGTGGTAACGTGCGGACTCGCCGATTCGCTGATTCGCTGATTTCTGGGAGGGGGCCTTTGATCGAAACAGGCCTGGTACAGTTGCTGCACGAGCACCTGGATCGGCTGCGCGGGCAGCGGGTGGGCCTGGCGACCCATGCCGCAGCGGTGACGCCCGACCTCACCGACGCCGTCGCAGCGTTGTGCGCCGCTGGGGTGACCCTCACGGCGCTCTACGGCCCGGAACATGGCCTGGCGGGCGCGGCAGCCGATGGCGCCGCCGTAGGACACGGCGTCGAGGTGCGCACGGGATTGCCCATCTACAGCCTCTACGGCGCGACGCGGGAACCGACGCCCGACATGCTCGCCGACGTGGATGTAGTGCTCTTTGACATGCAGGACGTGGGGGTGCGCTTCTACACCTACACGAGCACGCTCTGGCATCTCCTCAAAGGGGCGACGCGGGCCGGCAAGCCGGTGTGGGTGCTCGACCGCCCCAATCCGCTCAACGGCGTGACCCTCGAAGGGCCGCTCGTGGCGCCGGGCTTCGAGTCGTTCGTCGGTGTGATCCCCATCCCCATCCGCCACGGGATGACGCCGGGCGAGCTGGCACTGTGGATGAACGGCGAGTACGCCCTCGGCGCGGAGCTGACCGTCATACCGCTGCGGGGCTGGCGACGCCCGCAGTGGTTCGACCAAACCGGCTTGCCGTGGGTCATTCCCTCGCCGGCAATGCCGCATCTTTCCACCGCTACCGTCTATCCCGGCATGTGTTTTCTGGAGGGGACCAACGTCTCCGCAGGCCGGGGGACGGCGCTGCCCTTCGAAGTCTGCGGCGCGCCCTGGCTGGACGGCTACGCGCTGGCCCAACGGCTCAACGCGCTGGCGTTGCCGGGGGTGCGGTTCCGCCCTCACACGTTCATCCCGACGGCGGACAAACACGCGGGCCAGCGGTGCGGCGGAGTCCAGGTCCACGTGACCGACAGAGACGCGCTGCGCCCGGTCGCGTTGGGAGTGCACGTTCTGGCTGCCTGCCGGGCCACTGCTCCCCAGGAGTTCGCCTTTCTGCCCTCCAGTTGGGAGGGTCACCCCGCGCATCTGGACCTGCTCACCGGTTCGGCGCGGGTGCGAGAGGGACTGATCGCCGGCGAACCGGCGACCGCGCTGGTCGCTGAATGGGAAAGCGATCTCGCCGCGTTTGCAGAACGCCGCAGACCCTATCTGCTGTATGCTTAGAGGTGGGAGGGAGATAGATGAGTTCAAGGGCCACGGTTGGACCGCCGAAGAAAACAGCCTCGTATTATCTGGAGAAAATCGCGACGAATTACTGGGTGCGCACCATCGCCAAGAAACTCCTCATTGTCTGGATCGTGATGACGCTGACGTTTTTCATCATCCGCGCGCTGCCCGGAAATCCGGTGGAGATCATGGTGATGAGCCTCATGGACAGCGGCCTCTCTTCCGAGGAGGCCTACGCCCGGGCCGCAAGCCTGCTGCGAATTGACCTGGATGCCCCGCTGGGCAAGCAATACCTGGATTACATGACCAATCTACTCCACGGCGATCTGGGGGATTCCTACGTGCTGGCGATCAACAAGCCGGTCGCCACGCTGATCGCCCAGCGGTTGCCGTGGACGCTGTTCAGCGTCGGGACGTCGCTGCTCATCAGCTTCATCATCGGCATGTTCCTGGGGACACTGGCGGCCTATTGGCGCAACTCGTTCATTGATCATGCGCTCACCAACTTCAGCGCCGCGATCGAATCCATCCCCAATACGCTCACTGCCATCGTCCTGGTGCTGTTGCTCGGCGTGACCTGGAAGGTGGTGCCGTTGAACTTCATGCGCGGGTCCCTCTCGCCGGGCATCAAGCCGGGCTTCACCACGGCCTTCCTCGTGGATCTGTTCAAGCATTACGCCGTCCCCGGCGCGGTGTACGTCTTCTCCACCCTGGGCGGCTGGATGTTGTCCATGCGCAGCAGCACCATCAGCACCCTGGGCGAGGATTATGTGACCGTGGCCCGCGCGCGCGGTCTGCCCGACCTTCGCATCATCACGGCGTATGTGGGCCGTAACGCCAGCCTGCCCTTGATCACCGGGCTGGCCATCTCCCTGGGCTTTGCCGTCGGCGGCTCGATTCTGATCGAGTCCATCTTCGTCTACCAGGGCATCGGCCTGCTGCTGAACCAGGCCATCGCCAAACGCGATTATCCCGTCATGCAAGGGATCCTCCTCGTCACGACCATCACGGTGATTCTCTCCACGGCGCTGGCGGATCTGCTGTATGGCTGGCTCGATCCGCGCATTCGCGTCACCGGTGGAGGTGAATAAGTGAGTAAGATAGAAACGGCACCGGCGCCGCAGAAACGCCCCAACGAGGCGCTCCGCACCCTCAAACTCCTGGCGCGCAACAGAATCGGCTTGTTGGGGCTGATCATTTTCGTCCTGATGACGTTCATGTCCCTGGTGGGACCGCTGATCGTGCCGCCGGAGACGCAGGCCCACGTGGAACAAATCTATCAGCCGCCTTCGGCAGCCCATCCCCTTGGCACCGACTTTCAGGGGCGCGAGATGTGGAAGATGGTCATCCATGGCGGGCGCGACGTCCTGATCGTGGCCTTCCTGGCGGGGATTCTGACCACGCTCGTCGCGGTGACCGTCGGCGCCGCCAGCGCCTTCTTCGGCGGCTGGGTGGACAGCCTGCTGATGAGCATCACCGACATGTGGCTGACCATCCCCCGCTTTTTGCTCCTCGTCG
The DNA here is from genome assembly GCA_012798275.1 of Chloroflexota bacterium. Lineage (GTDB taxonomy): Bacteria > Chloroflexota > Anaerolineae > B4-G1 > SLSP01 > JAAZNO01. The sequence goes on along the minus strand of JAAZNO010000092.1, from coordinate 759 downwards.
TGGTCGCCACTCTCGTACGGTTGGAGAACGTGTGGATGTTGGCGCTCTTCCTGGCGTTCTTTGGCTGGCCCGGTCTGGCGCGCCAAATCCGCTCGCAGGTGCTCTCCCTGAAACAGCGAGAATACATCGAGGCGGCGCAGCTGCTAGATTTGGGGTCGGCGCACATCATCTTCCGCGAAATGCTGCCCAACATGATGAGCTACATCGTCATCGCCATGATCAACGCCATGACCAGCGCGATCTACTCCCAAACAGGCCTGGTCTTCCTGGGCGTCGTGCCCTTCGGCAACAACTGGGGCGTGATGTTCAGCCTGGCCTACGCCAAGAACGCCATCTACAACCCCAACGCGGCCGCCAGTCTGCTGGTGCCGATGGGGGCCATCATTCTCTTCCAAATTTCGCTGGTGATGCTCTCGCGTTCCCTGGAAGAAATCTTCAACCCGCGATTGCAGAGGGGGGTGTGAGATGAGCCAGCCCATCCATGTATCCACGGCTCAACGGACCAGCGCGCCGGCGTTGTCAGTGCAAGGATTGACGATCACCTATCAGGCCAAGCGGGGGGACGTGCAAGCGGTACGTAACGTCTCCTTTGACGTAGGTCGCGGCGAAGCGCTGGCGATCATCGGCGAGAGCGGCTCCGGGAAAACTACCCTGGGGCTTGGCATCGTGCGCCTGCTCCCCTCGACGGCCACCATCCGTCAGGGGGAACTGCTCTATCGCCGCTTCGGCGCGGCCGGCAACGGCGGAGGGACGAGCGCC
>JAAZNO010000616.1 GCA_012798275.1 Chloroflexota bacterium | reverse complement strand
TTCAGTATCCTCGAACGGATCGACGTGGGTGAAACACTACCGCGGCCCCGGTGAGCGGGATGTGCTTGCACCTTTCAGTATCCTCGAACGGATCGACGTGGGTGAAACCCCACCCTCTCCCCCCATTCTAGGGCGATTCTCCATTGTGTCAAACGTTATCGCCCCATGGGAGGGTGCTTTTTAAGGTACTTCTGCCGCTTTACGCCCCACTGAGGAAAAAGGCCGTTCGCAACCCCGATTTTGTTCGTAAACCGCCCCGGTTTGCGAAAAAGCGCCCTTCCCCAACGGCCTCAGTCCATCCTCGCAGGCGCTGCTCCCCCAACCCGCTCTTCACCCGCCGACAGCTCTTCACACCACGTCGTTACAGAAGCGGCGGAACTCGCAGATTTCGCACTTCCCCCGCTGCGCCGGCGGCGCTGGCATGTGCTCCGTGCTGATGATGGTGTTGATTCCGGTCAGCGCCGCGCCGACTTGCGCCCGCAACTCGGCGGTTAACGCCACTTCCCGCGCCCGCCGCGCCGGAATGAAGTAGATGAAGCCCCGCCGCGCCGGAACCTGCCACAACTCCTCCAACAACATCCCATAGGCTGTCAATTGCAGGTAGACGTGCTGCCCGGCCCGCCCTGGCGAGTCTTTGTATTCGATCGGGATCGCCTCGTCAGCCCGTTTGATCGCCAGATCAACCCGCCCCCGCAGGTCATAGCGCGCCGATTCGACCTCCAAATTGAAGTACCGTGCGCCATCCTGAAGGCCGTAGACGCGCAGGCTGCGCCGCTGTTCCCGTTGTTCCTCGCTCTCCTGCGCCGCGTTGCCGGCTGTCATTTTGTAAGTGACCGGACGAATCTGCGGCAGGCAATACTGGTAGTAGATGATGCGCGGACAGTAGGTGTATTGACGTAAGTCACTGACGACAGGCATGACTCTTTCCCTTTAAAATCACCGAGTTATGGACTTCATGCGCCATTCACAAGCTCACCTTCTCGCTTGTTCGTCTCCAGATGCGGGGGAGGAGCTCCCCGCGCCCTTTTCCGCTGCCGCTGGTGCCGGGGCGGGAACTTCCTGGACGATTTCCAGCCGCGCTTTCCAGTCCTTTTCGCAACAGGGCAGCAGCAAAATTTTGCCCGGGCGCTTCCCCAACCGTTTGCGCAGCTTCGCCAACAGCTCCTCCTGATGCACACGCCGCAGATCGCCGGTGAAAGCGCTGAGTTGGATCCGCTCCAGCCCGTAGTCCAGGCAGGTATCGGCCACCTTGGTGCGGATTTTGGTATCGGGAATGTCGTAGATCAGGAGAATCTGCACGTGCTCCTCCCTGGATTTCACCACCCCATCACAAAGGCCTGATAGTCCGGACGTTCACCGCGCAAGTACGCTGCCAGATGGCGTGCCTGCGATTGCAGGATCCAGCGCAGCTTCTGCTTCTTGCCCTCGTAACGCTCGCCGCTCTCCTCCAACCGCTCCAGTACCCGCTGGACGATGGTCCGCCGGATGGCCAGCTCTAGCCGCCCCTCCTCATCCTGCGCCAGCGCCACCCCTTGCCCCACCAGTCCCAGGATCGCGCGATCTACTACCGGCGCGCGGAATTCCTCGATCAAATCCAGCACCAGGCTGGGCTTGCCGGGCCGATCCACGTGGATGAAGCCGGCATACGGATCGAGGCCAGCCAGGAGGATGGCGCGCTCGACCTGACCATAGAGCACGCCGTAGCCGTAGTTCAGCGCCGCGTTGAAGGGATCGCGCGCCCCCCGGCCCTCCCGCCCTGGCCAGCCGAGTGCCTCTGGGACGAGCGCCCGCACGCCTTCCCAGTAAGCCTGCGCCGCGCGGCCCTCGATAGACAGCAGCTCGGCCCGCCGCGTCTCGCTGTTCAGGTCGGTGACACCCGCCAGCCACTCCTGCACAGGTTGCAGATGCGCCGTGACCTGTTTCGCAGCGGCATGGAGCGCGGCATAACACGTGGGGTCTTTCTCCTTGCGATTCTTGGCCGCATACTTGAGCAGGCGCGCCTGATTTTGCAACTTGCCCGTGGCGAAGGCGGCGGCCAACGCGGCCCCGCGCGGATCCTGGTAGGCCTCATATTGTGCGCGGCGCGTCTGCACCGTCCCTCCCAACCCGGCGGCGTAGAGCGCGGCATACGGCTCTCCCCGCGAGGAAAGGCAATAGACCGGGATGCCCTGCCCGGCGCAGAGATCCAGCGCATCGGTGGAGATCGAGACACCCCGCCCGATGATCAGCACATTTTCCAGCGTCAGCAGCGGCGCCTCGGCCAGCAGCTCCCCCTTGAGT
>JAAZNO010000615.1 GCA_012798275.1 Chloroflexota bacterium | reverse complement strand
GCCGTCGCCGAGATCCGCCTGGATCAGCGGCGGCTCTACCTCGACCCCGCCGACGAGCTCGCGTCGGCGGCCCTGGCGGAATCCACGGCGCTCTCGTGGGGCGTCGAACGGATCCGCGCGCCGGAGGTGTGGAATGCGTTGGGGGTGACGGGGGCTGGCGCCGTCATCGCTAGCATGGACACGGGGGTGGATTATCAGCATCCCGATCTGGTCGCCAACTACCTCGGCAATTTGGGACAGGGCGCTTTTGATCACCATAAAACCTGGTTCGACGCCGTCAATGGTGGCCTGTACCCCTACGATGATCACGGGCACGGCACGCACACGGTGGGCACCGCAGCGGGACAGGGCGGCATCGGTGTGGCGCCGGGCGCCCGTTGGATTGGCGTCAAAGTCCTCAGTGGCAGCGGCTATGGGCAGGATTCGGAGATTCACGCCGGCTTCCAGTGGCTGCTGGCCCCCGACGGGGATCCTCAACGGGCGCCCGATGTGGTGGTCTGTTCGTGGGGGAGCACCAATGCCTGGGAAGAGGCGTTCGCGCCCGACCTGGCAGCGCTCCGAGCGGCCGGCGTGTGGACGGTCTTCGCCGCGGGCAATGAGGGGCCTTCGGCGGGCAGCCTTCGCGCACCGGCGAGCCTGCCGGGGATCTTTGCCGTCGGCGCGAGCGATTCCTATGAAGCGGTGGCGGCTTTTTCCAGCCGGGGGCCTTCGCCGTGGGGGGAAATTAAACCTTACGTCGTGGCGCCCGGCGTCAACGTGGTGTCGGCGGCGCCCGGCGGCGTCTACAAGACGATGAATGGCACTTCGATGGCGACGCCGCATGTCGCCGGCATCGGGGCGCTGCTGCGCAGCATCTCGCCGACGCTCTCCGTCCCCTTGCTCACCTACGTGATCACGGCGACTGCCGTGCCCTACACTTCCACGTTGCCCAACAACGACAGCGGTTGGGGGCGGGTGGATGCGCTTTCCGCCGCGTGGATGGTGCTGCATCCCGGCAGGATCGCCGGCGTGGTGCGGGATACGCTGGGTACGCCGGTGCGCGGCGCTCAGGTGCAGGCAACGCCGCGCGGAGGACTTTCCCCGGCAGCGACGGTGCACGCCGACGCGCAGGGACGCTATCATCTGCTGTTGGCCCCGGCGATCTACAACCTCACGGCGACGGCTTTTGGGCACGTATCGCAATCGCAGTCAGGGGTAGCCGTGGTGACCGATACCGTCGCGCTGTTGGATTTCCAGCTGCCGGCCTTGCCAACGGGCGAAGTGCACGGGCAGGTGCGTGTGGCGTCTACCGGCGCGTCCCCCACGCGCCCGGTCACCATCCGCGCTCTGAACACCCCCGTCACCGCGACGGTGGGCAGCGACGGCGCCTACCGCCTGCGTCTGCCGACGGGGGCCTACACGCTCGAGGCCCGCGGCAACGGCTACCGGATTGTCACGGCGCCGGTGACGGTGACACTGGAAGGCAGCGTGCGGGATTTTTCGCTACAGCCGGCGCCCACCCTCCTCGTTGTGGATCAGGGCGCGCTGTACTACACCAGCAAAATCGGGTACTGGACGGCCGCGCTTGAGGCGCTCGATTACGCTTACGATCTGTGGCCGATCACCCGGCTGCCGTTGCCCGAGGAGCTGCTCACGCCGTACGCGCTGACGTTGTGGTCGGCGCCGCTCGGTTCGCCTGGCCTGGTGGACGCGGGGGAGATGCTCGCGGAATATCTCCAGGATGGCGGACGTCTGCTGCTCAGCGGGCAGGACGTGGCGTATTTCGACAGCGGCGCCGGGATGAGCGTCTCGCCGCAGCCCTATCTGGGAGAGTTGCTCGGCGTGCGTTACGTCGCCGATGACACGGCCTCGCGCACGGTGCGCGGGGTGGGGCCTTTCGCGGGATTCGTCGCCGCCATCGCGGGCGGCGATGGCGCGAACAACCAGCTCTCGCCGGACGTGGTCGCCAGGGAGGATCCCGAGCTGGCCGAGGCGTTCTGGGAATATGGCGACGGCAGCGCTGCCGGGCTGGGCGCTTATCTCTGCACGGAGTACCGGGGCCTCTTATGGGCCTTCGGCTACGAGGGGTTGGCGACGGCAGAAGCGCGCCTTGAGTCGTTGGACCGCGTGCTCACGTGGTTGGCGGCGCCGCAACCGGCGCTGGGGCTGCGTTTCACTGCCGTGGATGGAAGCGACATCGGCTCGCCGCTGCTCATCGGCATGCCTGGCACCGTCGTCACCCACACGCTGCGCCTCCGGCACATCGGCGTCGCCGGCGCAGCGGACACGGTGACGTTGACACTCTCGCCTTCGTCCTGGCCCACGACCGTCACGCCGGCGCAGGTGCGGCTCGAGCCGTGCACGGCGATCACGGTTTCTGTGCGGGTGACCCTTCCCGCTGCGGCAGAGGTGGACGCGGCCGACGAGGTGACGTTGACGGCGCATTCAGCGTTGGGGGCGGCGCCTTTGCCGCTGTCCCTGCGTACCAAGGTCGCAGCGCCGGTGTTGTTGGTGGACGACGACCGCTGGTTCCCCATGGAGCATTTCTACACCAGCGCCCTGCAGGAGGCCGGCATCCCCTATGACGTCTGGGACACCGCGGCTTACATCTCCGGTCCTCCAGAGGCTCATTCGGTGACGGCGGAAATTCTGGCGCGCTACCCTGTCGTGGTCTGGTTTACCGGCTATGACTGGTACGCGCCGGTCACGGAGCTGGAGGAGGAGCGTCTGCTGCGCTATCTGGATCAGGGCGGACGGCTCCTGTTGACCTCGCAGGATTTTCTGGGGTACGAAGGGCAGCGTCCGCTGGGCCAACGGTTGGGGGTGGATTTCCCCAATGTGGATTTCGGCGCTAAGCAGGCGTCTGGCGTCGCCGCGCATCCGGCCGCGGGAAGGTGGGGGCCGGCGCCGCTGACGTATCCCTTCCCTGATTGGAGCGACGCGCCTGAACCGGCGCCGCCCGCGGAGATTGTGGCGCGCGGGGAGGTGGGACAGCCGGTGGCTTTGAGCGCCGGTGGCGTGGCGACGGGAACGTGGCGCACGCTGTTCTACGCTTTCCCGCTGGAGACGTTGCCTGCCTCAGTCCGCGCCGGGGTGGTAGCGCGCGGGGTGGGCTGGCTCTCGCCGCTGGGTCAGAGCCGCTGGGAGGCGTTCCCGGCGGCGCCGCGAGCGGGCGCCCCGATCACCTTCACGCTCGCGCTGTACAATGATGGCGCCGTGGCCCTGGAGGCCGCCTTCAGCCATACCGTGCCCCTCTCGCTCACGCTGCTGCCGGCGACTTTGCCGCCGGGCGTGACCTTCGATGCGGCGGCGCGGCAGCTGCGCTGGTTGGGGGTGCTTGCGCCAGACGCGCCGGTGACTTATACCTGGTCGGCGTTGACGCCGCCGCTGCCTGCGACACTCACGTCTACCGTCAGTCTGGCGTTGCCCGAGCTGCAGCTGGCGTTTTCCCGCGCGACGGTGGTGCGGAGCGGCGCCGGCGACCTGGGGACGAGCGCCTGGGTAGCCGTTCCGCCGCTGCAGGCATCCAGGCCGGCGACGCTTTCTTTTGTGCTGCGGAACACGGGCAGCGCGCCGGTGACCGATGGCGTTTTGCGGCTGTGGCTCAGGCCGGGCGTGGCGCCGATCACGGCGACGGTGATTCCCACCCGGGGGATGGAGCTGCAAGTGTGGCGGGGGCCCCTCGCGCCGGGTGCGGTGACGACCGTGACGACGGGGGTGCTGCCGTGGCTGAGCAACGCGCCGTTGCGCGTGGATGCGCTGCTGGCGGATGGGGCGGGCGCGACGTGGGAGCGCAGCCTGTGGCTGACGGTGGCGCCCGGCAAAATCTATCTGCCGTTGGTGCTCAGGACAGACGCCGCACGACCATGACGACCTTGCCCTGAATGTGGACCTCATCCGCCGGAGCGTAGATGGGCTCCATGGTGGGATTGGCAGGTTGCAGGCGTATCTGGCGTCCCTCGTAGTAGACGCGCTTGAGTGTCGTTTCCTCGCGGCCGACCAGCCAGACTGCCGCCATCTCGCCGTTCTCGACGCGCTCCTGCTGACGGAGGATCACCAGATCGCCATCGTGAATCAGGGCGTCAATCATCGAATCGCCTTTTACGGTGAGGGCGAAGAGCGCGTCCAGGTTGCGTCCAAAGAGCGCCCGGTTGATCTCGATGGTTTCCTCGCCGGAAAGCGCTTCGACGTTGAGGGGGGCGCCGGCGACGATGGTTCCCAGGTAGGGGATGGAGACAACTTCGCCCTGCGCGGTGTGGGCTTCGGGCAGCGTCCAGGGGGACACGAGCCGAATGCCGCGTGAGATGGCGGGATCGCGGCGGATCCGTCCCTGCTTTTCCAACTGCGTGAGGTAGAAGCTCACCAGCGAGGTGGACTCGATGCCTAACTCCCTGCCGATTTCTCGCACGGTGGGCGGATAGCCGTTCTCGCGGGTGAAGGCTCCCAAAAATTGGAGGATGCGTTCCTGTCGTTCCTGAGATTGTTGCTTCATCGTGGCCTCTTTTCCCAAACGCGCCTTAATATCCCCATCTATCCCAATTATAATCGAACATTTGTTCTGTGTCAACTGGGTGCTGGATGCTGGAT
>JAAZNO010000614.1 GCA_012798275.1 Chloroflexota bacterium | reverse complement strand
CGGCGCGTTACGCAGAGGCTGAAAGCGCGTTGCAGCAGGCCCTGGCAGAAGACCGCGACGCTGATTTTCCCTATGCAGAGGTGTGCGAAGCGTTGGGACGCACGTATGAGGCGCTCGAAAAATTCGATGCGGCCTGCGACATCTACCGTCAGCTGGCGGCGGAGTTGCCCCGTCGGCACGATCACGCCGCGGCTGAAGCGGTCTTGCGGCGCATGTTGGCTCTTAATCCCGCCGATGTGGAGACGCTGGAGTCCCTGGGCTGGGCGCTCTACAATCAGAACAAGACTGCTGAAAGCCTTGGCGTGTTTTTGGAGGGGGTAGGCTTGCGGGAGGAGTGGGCTCCTTTCCACAGTGGTCTGGGCCTGATTTATGCGCGCCTGGGGAATTACGAGGAGGCGTTGCGTGAGTTTGACCGGGCGCTGGCGCTCGATCCAGAGGATCGCGAGGCTCTGTTGGGGAAGGGGACGCTGCTGCGACGGGTCGGCGACCTCCAGGGGAGCCTGTCCGTGCTGCGGCAGCTGGCAGCGTTGACCGCGGATCCGCAGTATACCTTCGAACTAGGGGTGACCTATCAGACGGCGGGGGAATCCGCCCTGGCGGTGGGAGCTTTTGTCGAAACAGCGCGTCAGTTGCTGGAGCGGGGTCAGCTTCAGGAGGCGCAGGCGATTGCCGAGCGCGCGATCTACCAACTGGATCCCAATGCCGGCGCGGCGCATCTATTGCGGGGACTGGCGCTCTATGCCCAGGATCGCTATGCAGAGGCGATCGAGGCCTTGAAACAGGCCCTGGCGTTGGCTCCCTCGGCAGAGGTGCATTATCGCCTGGCGCAGGCGTACCATGAGAGCGAGCAGTTTGATCTGGCGTTGGGCGCCATCAATCAAGCGCTGGAGCTGCAACCGGAGTGGTCGGCGGCCAAAGCGCAGAAGGGGGCGATTCTACGGCATCTCGAATGTTATGACGCGGCCCTGCAATTGCTGGATGAAGTCCTGGTGCAGGAGCCGGACTCACCCTGGACCCACGCGGAACGCGGTGCCGTGTTGAGTGACCTGGGTCGGACTGAAGAGGCGCTGGAGGCGTTTCGCACGGCGATTTCCCTGGAGCCCGAGTATTTCTACGCCCATGCGCAGCTCGGGATGCTGCTCGTGGGGTCAGAGCGCTACGCCGAAGCGCTGCCCGTTTTGGAGTATGCGCTGACGCTGAATCCGGATGTCCCGTTCCTGCATTATTTCCAGGGTGTGGCGTGGTACAACTTGGATCAGTATGCGGAAGCGCTGGCTGCTTTCGATGCGGTGTTGCAACACGACATCGGCAATGCCGAGGCGGGGTATTATCGCGGCGCCTGCCTGCGCTTGCTGGGGCGCTTTGAGGAAGCCATCACTGCTCTGCAGGCGACGGTAGATCTCGAGCTGGCGAACAATGCGGCGCAACCGCGCACTTATGGGGAGTTGGGAGAAGCCTTGCGCATGGCGGGACGACACCGCGAAGCGGTCGAGGCTTTCCGCCGGGCGGTGGAAAGCGCGCCCGAGTATCAGTGGGCCTTGGCGCGCTATGGTGAGACCCTCCGCTTCTTGGGGCAACATGCGGAAGCGTTGGTCCTTCTGGAACGTGCGGTGGCGCTGAACGGCTCCGATTTCTGGGCCTTGGGATCCCTGGGGGCGACCTATTCCGCTTTAGAGCGGCAGCGCAGTGCGCTTTTGACCTTCGATCGGGCGTTGGCGCTCTCGCCGCAGTATGTCTGGGCCTGGGCCTGGAAGGGGGTGGTGTTGCGGCAGGCGCGTCGCTATGCTGAGGCCGTCCAGGCGCTGGAGCGCGCGCTGGAGCGTGAGTCGCAACTGGCCTGGCTGCATGGGGAGAAAGGGCTGGCGCTCCGGCAACTCGGCGCCTATGCTTGCGCGGCGTCCTCATTGCTGCAGGCGCTCGAACTTGACCCTGGCTACGCCTGGGGCCGGGGGCAGCTGGCGGGGGTGAATTATCTATTGGGGAACGACGCGGCGGCTTTGGAGCATGCAGAACGTGCGCTGGTTCAAGACCCCTCATTGCTCTGGGTCCAGCAGGTGCGGAGCGCCGCCCTGCAGCGTCTGGGACGTGAGGAGGAAGCGGCCGCCGCGCACGTCGCCGGGCTCGCCGACCCGGAGAGCTTTCAGGCCTATCTGGATCGTGGCGACACCTATGCCGCCTTGCTGGCCTTCGACCAGGCCATCGCGGATTTCGAGCACGCTCTGCAGCTGGCGCCTGATCGCCCTGAACCTTACAACGCCCTTGCCTGGCTCTATGCGGATACCATGGGCACACGTCTTGAAGAGGCCACCGCGCTGGCGGAACGCGCCGTGCAGTTGGCCTCGCAGCTGGAGGACGTCGGCCTTTTGGCGCCCGCTTTGGACACGCTGGGCTGGACCTATTGCAAACGTGGCCTGTTTGCCGAGGCGTTGCCGCACCTGGAACGCGCCGTGTCCCT
>JAAZNO010000613.1 GCA_012798275.1 Chloroflexota bacterium | reverse complement strand
GCAGCGCGATATATCAGGTAGCAAATCATGAGCCGCCTCGAAGATTTGACTCCCAACGCCGCCGTGCGCGGCATCCTCCCGGATGTGTTGGTGACCGTAGTGACGGTTCAATGGTATGGCACCGAAGCCTTGGAACTGACCTACAAGACGCCTACCGGCAAAGTAGCCAACGAGCTGCTCTACCGCCATGATGAGAGCCGTCTGGAGGTCGTCGAAAAGGGCCGCCCCTGGAGTTTTGATGGCGATGGCGCGCTCTTCCGTCTGGTCTCCGAGGCGCAACGCATTCGCCTGGCGCACCTCTTCGATCCGGTGCTGGCCGTGCATACTTCGTTGGTAGAGCCGCTACCACACCAGATTACAGCAGTCTATGAGACGATGTTGCCCCGGCAGCCGTTGCGCTTCCTATTGGCCGACGATCCCGGTTCCGGGAAAACCATCATGGCCGGGCTGCTGATCAAAGAGCTCATGGCGCGCGGCGACGTGCAGCGCTGTCTCGTCGTCTGCCCCGGCAGCCTGGCTGAACAGTGGCAGGACGAGCTCTACCGGCGCTTCCACCTGCCCTTCGAGATACTGACCAACGACAAACTGGAAGCCGCCCGCACCGGCAATTGGTTTCTGGAAACCAATCTAGCCATTGCCCGGCTTGATAAACTCTCCCGCAATGAGGAAGTGCAGGCCAAACTTCAGGCGCCGGAATGCCGCTGGGATCTGATCGTCTGCGATGAAGCGCACAAGATGTCAGCCACGTTCTTCGGCGGGGAGATCAAGTACACCAGGCGCTACCGCTTGGGGCAATTGCTATCGGGCCTCACGCGCCACTTTCTGTTAATGACCGCAACGCCGCACAACGGCAAGGAAGAGGATTTTCAGCTCTTCATGGCCCTGCTTGATGGCGACCGCTTCGAGGGACGCTTCCGCGATGGCGTGCACACGGCTGATGTCTCGGATTTGATGCGGCGCATGGTCAAGGAGAGCCTGCTCAAATTCGATGCCACGCCACTGTTCCCGGAACGCATTGCCTACACCGTGCCTTACAAGCTCTCTGATGCTGAAGCGCTTTTATACAAGGAAGTGACCACCTACGTACGCGAGGAATTCAATCGCGCCGAAGCTCTGCAGAACGACAAACGCGCGGGCACCGTGGGCTTCGCCCTGACGATTCTGCAACGCCGCCTGGCTTCATCCCCAGAAGCGATTTACCAATCCCTGAAACGCCGCCGCGAACGCCTGGAAAACCGGCTGCGCGAGCTGGAATTGCTCCAGCGCGGCACGGACGTCCCTACCTTTGTGGAACTCGATCCGGATGAATTGGAGGACCTGGAGGACGCTCCTGACAATGAGGTTGAACTGGCTGAAACCGAGGTGTTGGATCAGGCGACAGCAGCCCGCACCATCGCCGAGCTCAAGGCCGAAATCGCCACCCTGCAACGCCTGGAGACGCTGGCCTTGCACGTCCGGCGCAGCGGCGAGGATCGGAAATGGCGCGAACTTGCCAGTCTGCTGGGAGAGATCTTCACACCTGCGGCCATTGCGAACCAGGTGGCAGAGGAGCGCCCACCCTATGGCACCCCACCACCCCCCACACCCTCGCCCCGCCAAAAACTGGTCATCTTCACCGAGCACCGCGACACGCTCACCTATCTGGAACAGCGTATTACGACGCTATTGGGGCGGCGTGAAGCGGTGGTCTGCATCCACGGTGGAATGGGCCGCGAGGAGCGCCTCAAGGTGCAAGAGGCTTTCCGACATGATCCACAGGTGCAGGTGCTGCTGGCAACCGACGCCGCCGGCGAGGGTATCAACCTCCAACGCGCCCACCTGATGGTGAATTACGATCTGCCGTGGAACCCCAATCGCCTGGAGCAGCGCTTTGGCCGTATCCACCGCATCGGGCAGACCGAGGTGTGCCACCTGTGGAATCTGGTGGCAGATGAGACTCGTGAGGGCAGCGTCTACCGCACGCTGCTAGCCAAACTAGAGCAGGCACGGGCAGCGCTCGGCGGGCAGGTCTTCGATGTGTTGGGCCGGGTGCAATTCGAGGGCAAACCGCTGCGCGAGCTGTTGGTCGAAGCTATCCGCTACGGCGAACAACCCGAGGTGCGGGCGCGGCTCACGCAGGCTGTCGAGCAGGCTTTCGATCCCACCCAGCTGCGAGACTTGCTAGAGGAGCGCGCGTTGGCCCACGATGCGATGGACGCCAGCCAGGTGCATCGCATCCGCGAGGAGATGGAGCGCGCCGAAGCCCGCCGCCTGCAACCCCACTACATTGCCTCCTTCTTCCTCGAAGCCTTTCAACGGTTGGGGGGAGTAGTGCACCCGCGCGAGCCACACCGCTATGAAGTCACCCATGTGCCGGCATTGGTGCGCCAACGCGATCGTTTGATCGGCTTGGGCGAGCCGATTATGCCGCGTTACGAGCGTATTACCTTTGAAAAGCCCCTGGTCGCGCCGCCGGGGCAGCCTCCGGCCGCCTTCATCTGCCCAGGACATCCGCTGCTAGATGCGACGCTCGATCTGATTTTGGAACGCCACCGCGATTTATTGCGCCGGGGTGCAGTGCTGGTGGATGAAGCTGACGCTGGCGTCACGCCGCGTGTGCTCTTCTACCTGGAACACGCCATTCAAGATGCCAGCAGCACCCGTTCCGGCGAGCGTCGTGTGATCTCCAAACAAATGCTCTATGTGGAACTGGATGCCGCTGGCCACGCACGTGCATTGCACTATGCGCCTTATCTCGACTATCGCCCACTGAGAGAAGACGAACCAGACGTGGACGCGTTGCTGGCGCTCCCCGAATGCGCCTGGATCAGCCGCGAGCTAGAGCAACAAGTCCTGGCTCATGCTGTCACCCAGGTGGTGCCGCAACATTTGGCCGAAGTGCGCGGACCCCGCCTGGAATTGATCGCCAGGACTGAAGCGGCGGTGAAAGAACGGCTCACCAAAGAGATCACGTATTGGGACCATCGTGCAGAGGAATTGCAGGCGCAGGAGCGAGCAGGCAAACCCAACGCGCGTCTGAACTCGCAAGAAGCGCGCAAACGCGCGGATTTGTTACAGGCGCGGCTGGAGAAGCGGATGGAGGAGCTCCAGCTGGAGCGCCAGATTGCGCCCCTACCGCCAGTGGTATTGGGTGGCGTCCTGGTGATCCCAAAAGGTTTGTTGGAGAGAATGACGGGCAAGGCGCCGCGCACCACGGTGCCGGTGGATACGCAAGCCGTGGCAGCGCGCGCCCGCGCCATCGTGATGGGTATTGAACAGCATCTGGGCTATGAGCCGACCGACCGGGAATTTGATAAGGTCGGTTACGATATCGAGAGTCGCGTTCCGGGCACAGGACGGCTGCGCTTCATCGAGGTGAAAGGGCGAGCGGCGGAAGCGGATACCGTGACGGTGACCCGCAACGAGATTCTCACGTCGCTGAACAAGCCTGAGAACTATATTCTGGCGTTGGTCGCGTTTGAAACGCTGGAGCGCTACCAGGTGCGGTATCTCCAGCGCCCGTTCCAGCGTGAACCGGACTTTGGCGTGACCAGCGTGAACTAT
>JAAZNO010000612.1 GCA_012798275.1 Chloroflexota bacterium | reverse complement strand
TGACACCAGGCTGAACTATGACCGCACATTTTCATTTTTGGATGATGTGCGCCAGCGCACGGCATCTTCCTTCGAAAATCAGCCGAAAATCAGCGAGTCAGCGAATAGAATACGTTCGCACGTTTCCACGTGCCGACCGGCGTGGGGATGCAAACTTTAAAATCTGCGTTCACCTGCGTCCAATATCTCCGAAAGCGATTCGCCGCCGGCGTGAAGTGCCCCTGCCCTTCATTGACAGACTTGACGTTCTGTCTATACTGATTTGCATCCCGCGGTTGAAGAGGCACAGATGAATTTCCTGGACAAGTATGTACCCTACGTCAAGTGGCTGATGATTCTGGCGTTGGTTGGACTCATGGGGGTCTTTTCCGCCTGCAATACGGTTGAACCGTCCACAGTTCCCGCGACCGAGGCAGCGCCGACAGCGACGGCGCTGCCGACGCTGCCTCCGCTTTCTCCAGAGGAGGCCGTGTCCGCCCTGGGAGCGCAGGTCCTGACCGCGCTCAAGGCGCAGGATCTCGCCACGGTCGCCGCGCTGGCGCATCCGACGCAGGGGGTCCGCTTTTCCCCCTACGCTTTTGTCCGCGACGAGGACCTGGTCTTCACCCCCGCCCAGCTCCAGGGGCTGTTCGCCGACCCAACCCTGTATGAGTGGGGAGTCTACGACGGCAGCGGCGAGCCGATTCAACTGACTTTTGCCGCCTACTATCAGAAATTCGTTTTCGACCACGATTATACGACGGCCGTCGCTGTCAGTGTGAACGAGCGCCTCGGCATGGGCAATAGCATAGATAACAGCCAGGAGTATTACCCCGGCGCGATGGTCGTCGAATACCATTTCCCCGGTTTCGATCCCCAATATGGCGGCCTGGATTGGACGAGCCTGCGGTTGGTGTTCCAGGAATTTGAGGGGCGTTGGGTGCTCGTCGGCATCATCCACGATCAGTGGACGATCTAGCCGCAAGCGAGCCTCCCCGTTGAGGCGTGCCCCAGGATTCTTCCCTCGCAGGTGAGGGAATGGCGCGGTAAGGGCGCGCGGCGTGACCGCTGTGCGCCCTTCAGCGCTGAAGTCTTCCGTCGCGGTCAGGTTCTCCGCCACAGCATACGGTTCGCGTCCATTTCCACGACGGCGGCGCCGGCCCGCTGCAGGGAGGTCAACGCCGCATGGAGGGTGGTGAGCGCGAGGAGGTAGAACTGCGGCGCGGCGAAGGTGACGTCGTAGGCCGCGGCGACGACGCGCAGCACCTCGGAGGATTCGCGCGGTTCCGTCAGCGCCTCCCATGTCAGCGTGCGGATTTCCTGCAGGCGGGCAGCGTTCAGCGCCGCGAGCGGCGCGATCTCCGCTACCGGCTCGCCGTGACCGGGGATGAAGCGCGTGTAGGGCAGCGCGGGCAGCCCGGTGAGCGTCTCCAGCCAGGCGTCGAGATCGGCGCAGAAGAGGATGGGATGGCGCGCCAGGGTCTCCGCCGGGAAGACGACGTCCCCACAGTAGCAGGTCTCGCCGTAAGCCACGCCCAGTTGCTCCGGGGCGTGCCCGCGGAGAGGGACGAGCGTCAGCGGCAGGCCCGCGAGGGTCAGCGGGCCGGGGATCAGCGGCTCGACGCGGCGCACGCTTTCCTGGGCGAGGGTGAATTTCCCCCGCAGTTCGGCGATGGGCACAGCGCCGCCGTAGAGAAACAGAGGCTCCAGCAGGGGCTGCGCGGCGATGGCGCCCTCCAGTGGCGGGGCATACACGGGGACGCCTCGCTCCGCCAGCCAGCCCGCCCCTCCGAAGTGATCGGCGTGCCCGTGCGTGAGCACGAGCGCCTCCAGACGCGCGTGCAGCGCCTCGATTTCCCGCAGCGCTTTCCTGGAGACGCTGCGATCCAGCCCGGCGTCTACCATCACGGCGCGACCTTCGCTGATGATCACGCCGATGTTCGAGCCGCCCAGAAGGGCGTAAATCCCCGCGCCAAAATCCAACCAGTTCGTGCTCATGGGTGCTCCTGCAATGTTTCAGCCGCTTGCCTTGAAAGAGCGAAAGCGCGCGCGGCTGAATTCCTGCGATTGGGGGAGGAATCGGCCTAAGGCGTCTGAACCCAGCTGCCGATGTATTCGATGTCGGCATCGGGCGGGGTGGGGGCGGGACGTGTTTCCCAGGCGCCGCGCAGTCCTGTCGCCTCGACGGTGAGCGTGAAGTGGCTCATCGCGATGCCGACATCCACCCGTTGCAGATCAACCGCCGTCACCAGCTGCATCTGTTTCCTGTAGCCGGGGTTGTGCTGGAGATAGAAGTGCCACGCGCCGTCTCCCTTCAGCACGCGCCACGGTTGCCGGTTGGAGGCGGAAGGTCCAAGCCGCACCATTTCGAGCGCTTCGGCGTAGGGGCCGGCCTGCGTCGGGGTCAGGGGCGCGCCAAACTCCCCCTCGAAGAAGAGCTGGTCCCAGGGAAGGCGCTGTTCCGATCCGGCGCCGCGTTGGATGACCCGATCCACGAGGCGGGGACGCTCGCCCGGCAGGCCCACAGCGACGACCGCCGGCAGCACTTCCTCCTCGCGGAGGGCGAGGGCGCGGGCGAAGCTGCTGCGGGTGAAACTCCCGCCGAGCCAGCAGGTCCCCAATCCCAGCGCCGTCGCGCGCAACACGAGGAGCTCCAGCAGA
>JAAZNO010000611.1 GCA_012798275.1 Chloroflexota bacterium | reverse complement strand
TTATTTCCGCTTGACGCTATGGTTCGGCTTCGCGCTCGCGCCTGGACTTTTCGATGATCTCCTGCGCCATCTGCGCCGGTACGACGTCATAGTGGGAGTATTCCATCGCGAAGGTGCCGCGCCCCTGGGTGATCGCCCGCAGGTTGATGGCGTATTGCTGCATTTCGGCGAGCGGCGCCTGCGCGGTGATGATGGACTTCCGTCCCTTCTGTCCGATGCCCTGCACGCGCGCGCGGCGGGTGTTCAAATCCGACATCACATCGCCGGTGAATTCCTCCGGCACGGTGATGGTGAAGATGTACATCGGTTCCAGCAACACCGGCCTGGCCTGCAGGAAGGCTTGCTTGAAACCCTCGCGCCCGGCGACCTGGAAGGCAATGTCTTTGGAGTCCACCGGGTGTTCTTTGCCGTCGTACACTGCGGCGCGCACATCCACGATGGGATAGCCGGCGATCACCCCCTGCTCCAGGACGGAACGCACGCCCTTTTCAATGGAGGGCATGAAAGACGAGGAGATGCGTCCGCCGACGACTTCCCAGACATAATCGAAACCGGTGTCGCGCTCGGTGGGCTCCACGCGCATGTGCACCTCGGCGAACTGCCCGGCGCCACCGGTCTGCTTCTTGTGCCGGTATTGCGCGCTGGCAGAGGTGGTGATGGTCTCTTTGTAGGGAACCTTGGGCGTGCGGAAGTCCAGGTTCACCCCGAAGCGCCCCTGCATTCGCCGAATGACCGTGTCAATGTGGGCATCGCCCATGCCGGAGAGGATCATCTCGTGGGTGGTGGGCTCGGGATGCCAGTGCAGGGTGGGATCCTCTTCGCACACGCGAGTGAGGGTGCTCCCCATTTTGGCGGTGTCGCCCTTGGTCTTGGGATAGACGGCGACGCTGTACAGCGGTTGCGGGAACACCGGCCCTTGCAGCGTGAGTTTGTGATCCTTAGCGCAAAGGGTGTCCCCGGTGAGGGTCACGCTGAGTTTGGCGACCGCGCCGAGATCGCCGGCGTGCAGCCGCTCCAGGTTGAGCTGTTCCTTGCCGCGCATGGCGAAGAGCTGTGTGAAGCGTTCCTCGCTCTGCGCGCGCATGTTGTAGAGGGTCATGCCGGATTCGACGCTGCCGCTCATCACCCGGAAGTAGGTGAGCTTGCCCACGAAGGGGTCGGCCGTGGTCTTGAAAACCATCACGGCGAGCGGCGAGGCGTCGCTGACGATGAGGGTCTCCTCGCCGAGGGGGCCTTGCGCCGTGAGCGGACCGCGATCGTCGGGCGCCGGCGCCAGACTGGCCAGCAGATCGAGCATCTGGCTGGCGCCCATCATCGTCGCGCTGGAAATCCCCAGCACCGGCACGATGCTGCGCTTGACAATGGCTGCGCGCAGGCCCCGGATGATCTCCTCAGGGCTGAGAGTTTCTTCCTCAAAATACTTTTCGAGCAGCGCGTCGTCGCCTTCGGCGGCGGCTTCCACGAGCTCAGTGTAATAGGCATCCACTTGCGCCTGGAGTTCAGCGGGGATGGGGCCGGGCTCGCCCTTGGGACCGAGGTAGGCCTGGCGCTCCAGCAGGTTCACGACGCCCTGGAAGGCTGCCTGCGCACCGATGGGCAACAGCACGGGGACAAAGCGCGCCTCGAAGGCCTGCCGTAGCGAAGCGAGGGCCTTCTCGAAGCTGGCATTCTCACGATCCATTTTGTTGATCACCACGGCGGTGGGCATGTGGCCCTCTTCAGCCCGCGTCCAGGTCAGCTCGGTGCCGACCTCGACGCCAGCAGCGGCGTCAACGAGGGTCAAGGCCAGATCGGTGACATGGAGGGCACCGATCACCTCGCCGATGAAGTCAGTGTAGCCGGGAGTATCCAGAAGATTGATCTTGATGCCGTTCCATTCGATGGGCGCCATCGCGGTGTTGATGGAAATCTTGCGGCGGATTTCCTCGTCGTCGAAGTCGGTCACGGTGCTGCCATCTTCCACCGTGCCGCGGCGGGTGGTGGCCTTGCTCAGGAACAACAGCGTCTCGGTGAACGTGGTTTTGCCTGAACCGCTGTGTCCGATCAGTGCGATATTGCGCACTTGCTGGGTCATGTATTCTTTCATGAAAAACTATCCTCCACACTGATTGCTAATTACATACAAAGACGGCCCGGAGGCCGTCCCGTCATACGGTGCGTCGCGAGGCTATTCTATCTTAAAATAGGGGATTGTCAAAGCCGGGCGGCAGCTTGGCGCCGGGACACCGACAGCGCCGGCTCACCGGGCCGCAGCGAGGAGGCGTCCGCGCGGCGGATCTCCGGCGCGGCTCAGTGCGTGGCGCAGGCGATGCAGGGATCGAAGGCCCGCACGACGCGCCCGACGGCCCGTTCCAGCTCCAGGTTGATGCGCTCCGGCGTGATGTAGCGGTTGGCTGCGACTCGCAGCGCGCGCTCGATGGCGAGCACGTTGTGCACCGTGGGGATGATGAATTCGGCGTGCGCAATGCGGCCGTTTTCGACGCGGTAGTGATGGATCAGGGGCCCTCGCGGCGCTTCGACCAGGCCGTAGCCCTCGCCGTCGCGGGGGGCGTACGGCACATCGGTGTC
>JAAZNO010000610.1 GCA_012798275.1 Chloroflexota bacterium | reverse complement strand
TTTCAAGGTGGGAACGCCTGTGCCAGTCTACGGCACCGTCTGGCGCGTCCTCCATCTCCTCCGCTGGCCACGCTCGAAAGCGTGTTGGGGCGTGGTTGGCGACGGGCACGGTGGAGGACGAGGTTACGGTGGCGCTGGATGGCAAGCGATTGCGGAGAAGTGACCTGCTGGCGTTGCAGGTAGTGACGGCGGCGGCACAGGGGCTGGGGATGGTGCTTGGCCAAGAATTAATGGAGCGCCAGGACGAAGTGGCAGCGCGGTTAGCTTTATTGGAACGCTTACCGAGTTGCCGGCCGGCGCAGCTATCGCCCCTATGCGGGCTGGTTCTTCCTTTGCAGTCTTCCGCCCCCCAAATATGCAGCCTTTATGTGGTCGTTCTCCCTGAGCCGGGCCGCCGTGTCATGCAGTGCGATTTTCCCGGTCTCCAAAATATAGCCATAGTTCGCAATCCCCAGGGCCTTGCGCGCGTTCTGTTCCACCAGCAGGATGGTGACCCCTTCCTCCTCGTGAATTTTCTGGATCACCCGAAAGATTTCGGATACCAAAATCGGCGCCAGTCCTAACGAAGGCTCATCCAGGAGCAGAATTCGGGGCCGCGAGATCAATCCTCTGCCAATCGCCAGCATCTGCTGTTCTCCGCCCGAAAGCGTTCCGGCTAACTGTTTCTTTCTGTCCCTCAAAATCGGGAAGAGCTCATATACCCAGTCCAGGTTCTGTTGGAGTGCTTGAGGCGTAATCTTGCCGCGAACGCTCCAGGCGCCCAGGTTGAGGTTTTCCTCAACGGAAAGTGTTGCGAAGACCCGGCGTCCTTCTGGGATGTGCATAATCCCCATTCCGGCCAATCGAAACGCCGGGTATTGGCTCAGGTCCGCGCCCTTCAATGTGATGGATCCGGTTTTGATGGGAACCAGGCCGGAAATGGCTTTGAGCAAGGTGGTTTTGCCGGCGCCGTTAGCGCCCAAAACGGCTACCACATCCCCTTCCTGTATTTCAAAAGCGACGCCTTTGAGCGCTTCGACGGCGCCGTAAGCTACGGTAAGATTCTTGATGGCAAGCAGCGTGCTCATCTTACTCCTCCTTTCCAAGATAAGCCTCAATGACCTTGGGGTTGTTGTAGATATTCTGTGGGAGGTCTTCGGCAATCTTGTAGCCCATGTCCATCACGGTTACCCGGTCCGAGATGCCCATGACGACATTCATATCGTGCTCGATGAGCAGGATGGTGAAGCCTTCGTGTACCAGGCGCGTGAGGAATTCCATGAGCTCCTCGGTTTCTTTGTCATTCAATCCCGAGGATGGCTCATCCAGAATGAGCAGCTGGGGGTCAGAAGCCAGCGCGCGAGCGATTTCCAGCATCTTTTGCTTGCCATAGGGCAAGTTCCGTGCCAATTCATTGCGGTAGTCCCAGAGCCCCACCTGGTGCAAACGGCGCGCCGCGGCTTCCAGAATGGTACGCTCCTCTTTCTGCTGCCCAGCGAAGTGGAAGAGCGCCGGCCAGACGCCGTGATGGGCATGGCAGTGCGGGCCAGACATGACATTTTCGATGCAGGTCAGCGACGGGAACAGGCGGATGTTCTGAAAGGTCCGCGCAATTCCCTTGGCGATAATGCGGTGCGGCTTGAGCCGGGTGATGTCCTCGCCCATGAACAGTACTTTGCCGGAGTGGGGATGATAAATCCCGGTGATGACATTGAAGAGGGTGGTCTTTCCTGCGCCGTTAGGGCCAATCAGCGCCGTAATCTGCCCTTTTCTCACTTTGAGGTCGAACTGGTTCACCGCTACAAGTCCGCCGAACTGCATCGTTATCTGTTGGGTTTCCAGAACGATGGCATTCTCTGCAGGCTGAACGGCCCCCGCACTTGCCACGGGGGCCGCTCTCAGGGCCTCCTGCAGGAAGGCATCCTCGTCCGCCGGCAACCTGGAGATACCGAGGCCGCGGAGACCCGCCCGTTCCCTTTTGCGTGGCAAAATGCCGCCAGGCCGAAATACCATCATCGCCACCAGCGCCGCCCCGAAGAAGAGCAAGCGGTAGCTGGCGAACTGCCTGAAAATCTCGGGGAAGACCACGATAATGGTGGCGCCCAGAAGATTCCCGGGAATCGAACCTAAGCCGCCCAACAGGACGATGACGAAGATCAGGCAAGATTCCATAAAGGTGAAGTTGCTGGGAGACACAATCATCATCTTGGAGCCGTAGATATTGCCGGCGACACCCGCGAGCGCCGTGCCGATAACGAAGGCTAAAAGTTTGTAGTGGCGCACGTTGATGCCGCTGGCTTCCGCCGCGATTTCATCTTCCCGAATGTAGTTCCATGCCCGACCCACTCTCGATTTTTGCAGGTTAATCAGCCCAATAATGACCAGCGCGATAATGACCCAGATGTAGTAATAGAACTGGGTGGGGGATTGGATGGCGAAAAGTCCAAAATCAGGGTTGCCCACACCTGTAATCCCATTGGCCCCTTTCGTCAGGTCAAAGGGATTGTTCAGCGCCGTGATGCGGACAATTTCCCCAATACCAATGGTGACAATGCACAGATAATCACCGCGCAGGTGGATGATGGGGGAGGTCACGAGATAGGCAAAACCGCCCGCAATCAGCGCGCTCAATGGGAGCAGCAGCAAAATGGGCACCTGGAATTGCGTGTAGAGGATGGCGGTGGTATAGGCGCCAATCGCATAGAATGCCGCGTGACCCAGGTTAAACAGTCCTACTTCTCCCAAGATGATATTCAGGCTCAGCCCCAGCAGGACGTAGATCCCGACAAAAAAAGCCACGTCAATCCAGTAGCTGTTCACAAAGGGCAGAAAGGGGTAGGCGATAAGCAGCGCAATCAAGAGCGCCAGGAGCCCTCGGGATTTTCTGCCTTTGGCGGGTGCTTCTTGCCGCCCCTGAAATTTTAGCAGGCGCGGTAACCCCTTTGGAGTTAGCGGGTTCATGGTTAGACTTTCTCGGCGATTTTCTCGCCGATGAGGCCGGTGGGCCTGACGATGAGAATGATGATGAGGATGATAAAGACAAAGACGTTTTTCCAGGCGCCGGACACAAGACCCTCGAAGAGCGCTTCCATCAAGCCCAGCATGATGCCGCCGAGCATCGCGCCGGGAATGTTCCCGATGCCCCCCAGAATCACGGCGGTAAATGCTTTCAGCCCGTAGCTCCATCCGAGGTTGAAGATGATGCGGGTATAGTTCAGCCCGGCAAAGACCCCTGCCAGGGCGCCCAGCGCCGGTCCCACGAAAAAGACGAAGAGGATGATTTTTCGGAAATCAATGCCCATCAACGTCGCGGTCTCACGGTCCAGGGCCATCGCGCGGACGGCGGCGCCGAACAGGGTTTTCTCGACGATGAAGTAGATTAAGGCCATCAGCGCAAAGGCTACCAGAATGGTCACGAGCTTGAGGATGGTAATTCTGAAATCCCCAAATAGCAGAATACTGCCGGATGGAATGCTGGTGGCGGGATAGGCCTGGAACCGTGGACCCCAGACGGCCATGATGCCATTCGAGATGAAAATTGAAGCGCCCAAGGCTGAGACCACTAGCGGCAAACGGCCCGCTTTGTAAACGGGGGCATAGGCCACCCGTTCAAGCAGCAGGCCGGCAATGCCGATGCCCAGCATGGCGCCTAGAACTGCGACGACCACGCCGCCCCAGACGCCAAAAGTGGTCGTCACCCAACCGCCGCCAATGACCAGTAGCGTATATCCCAGATAACTGCCCAGAGTAAACAGGTCGCCATGAGCGAAATTGATGAGTTTCATGATGCCATAGACCATCGAATATCCCATGGCCACCAGGGCATAGAAAGTGCCGATGGTCAGGCCATTCACTAACTGTTCGAGAAGCACTTGCATAAAAGAATCTCCTCTCTCGTAGTTCCACCGGGAGCGCCCGCGCACCCTCGCCCTCGCATGTCAGGCTGCCATGGGGGCGCCCCCGGTGGTTTAGCCGGCCTTACGGTCCGGGGGATCTTATTGGCCGCTGTAGAGCTCTAATACGCCCTGATCGTTGTAGATGTAAGCATAATAGGGGATGTCTTTTCTGTCGCCACGCTCGGTGAACAGCAGCGGGCCGGTGATGCCTCTGGCGTCGGTCATCGTGCGCATGGCGTTGGCCACTTGATCGGGGTCGGTGCTGCCGGCCTTTTCAATCGCCGCCGCGAGAGCATTGAGAGCATCCGCGGCATAAACGGCCCAGATGGAGCCAGGGAGCTCGTTGTACTTCGCTCTGTAGGCGTTCAAGAATTCATGGGACTCGGGGAAGTCCAGGAATTGCGGCATCGGCTCATTTAGATGAATGGACCCCTTGATGGCGTCCACGCCCGCGATTTTCTCGAATTCCGGGGTGGGCACCGAGTTGTTGCCCACGAAGATGGTGGTCAAGCCGGCTTCGCGAGCCTGTTTGAGCAACAGCGCCGCCTCGGCGTAGTAGGCGGTGAAGAACCAGACATCCGGCTTGAGCTCTTTGAGCTGGCTGATGACCGCGGAATAGTCGCTCTCGCCGGGAGTGATGGCGTCGAAGTAGACGACCTCGACTTGTCCGGAATCAATGTAGGGCTGCAGGAAGCGCATGGCGTCGTCGGCCACGCCCTTGCCATAGTCCTGGTTATCGTGCATGATGGCGATGCGTTTAGCGTTGAGCACTTCGGTCGCGAATTTGACGAAGAATTCGGATTGGGTGTCATCACGCCCGGCGGTGCGGAAGAAATAGGGGCGCTGCTTGTCCATCGTCAAGCGAACGGCGGTACAGCCGTAGCCCACCGAGACGACTTTATTCGCATCGTACAGGTCAGCGGCAGGCGCCGTTACCGATGAGCCGTAGGAAGCAATCACCTCTTGCAGGCCTTGGGCAATGAGCTTTTGCGCCGCGAGAGCGCTGTCTTTGGGGTTGGAAGCGTCATCCGCCACGACAATTTCGATTTGCTTGCCTAAGACGCCGCCCCTGGCGTTGATGAGCTCAGCAGCCACCTCGACACTTTGCTTCGCCCACTGGCCTTCGGCAGCGTAATCGCCGGTGAGAGGCGCCTGGAGGCCAATTTTGATCGTTTCCGTCTGGGCGCCCTGTCCAGCGCAGCCGGCAAACAAGGCCGACAGTGTAACTACCAGGGTTACCATCGCGAACACTCGCCTGTTCATGAGTCTCTCCTTCTTGATTGTGTGAATGACAATGCGAACTTACATTTGAAGTGATTTCTTCGATAGTGAATAGTGCCTCCTTTCGGGGTGGGCCCTTGTGCCAGATCAGGACCTCTCCATGCTCATACGACCTCAGCCAGGCTAACCCGCGCTCAGGCAAGACAGCTGCGGCGCGGTGGCCGTAGGGGACATACCGATAGCTCACTCGCGGTGTAAGGGAACCCCACATTCCCCCGCTCCTTGCGCAGTCTGTTTCTTCAAGACGACATGGCTTCCCTGCTGGCGCAGGAACACACCCCCAACGGTTCCAGGGTGGCGATGGCATCTGCCCCGGACACGCGTCGTAGCTCAGGCATATGCCGTCTCTACTACGGCGGCTTCAAAAACAGTCAAGAACGGGCGGTTGAACAGAGCGTCTTCCTGATGGACCATTGCCGTCAAGGTGAGCGTCGCCATTCCCCTGCTCCTCTTCACTGGCGTTTACTGCTATAATACACCCGCCGTCGTGAATTGTCCATTCCCTGCTGCGATGGGGCGATGGGATGCCATAAGTGAACCGCTCCAGATCGTACAAGCCCAGGGACGTCTCCTCCCGCTGGCCAGCGACCTCACTTCCTCTGGACTTGCCTTTCCACAACTCTCATGGACAGAATTCCGTTCTCTCCGTGTTTTTTCGTGTTCATCCGTGAGCCACTTCCCCGGCGAGACGAAAACAATGACGCCGATCCCCTCATCTCCCTCGGATGGAGGCAGCGCAGGCTTCCAGGCTTGCCTGCGCCTGTTCGACCGCCACCGCCGGGGTGAGGACACCGCTCCAGATGGCGGTTACGGCATCGCCGACCGGGCCCCAGGGACAATCGGCGTAGGGGTGATTGGCCATCGGCGTCCCCCGATGCAGCGCCGCGCCAAAGGTGGCTACGGTCTTGAGGGCGCGGACCTCCGGCGAGGCCAGCGCCGCGCTGTTGGCGGGGATTGTGCTGTTGCGCAGGGTGAGCTGTTTT
>JAAZNO010000609.1 GCA_012798275.1 Chloroflexota bacterium | reverse complement strand
CCAGGAGCGGACAAAACGTGGGAGCTCCGGCTGTCGCCTCAGGTGCTGGATCGTCTCGACGACACTCTAGCGCAGCTCCGCGCCGAGGTGAACGCGCGATGTGTGCTGTTGCTGGAAAGCAGCGGCGCGGTCATAGCGAGCAAAGGTGCCCTCCAGGAGATCAATGTGAGCGCGCTGACCGCCTTGATCGCGGGGGATTTCGCAGCGACCGCCGGGGTGGCCTCGCTCCTGGGGGAACAGGACGCCTTTCGGCTGAATTACCACCAGGGGGAAACATACAGCGTCTATTCGGCGCAGGTCCTGCCAACGATCTTCCTGCTCATCATTTTCGGCCAGGAGATCAAGTTGGGGACGGTGATGTATTATGCGCGTCGGGCCCTGGAAGAGGCGCGGGAAATCCTGCCGCCGGCACCCCTTCCCGTTCCATCCTCAGCGCCGGCAACGACGTCCGATCTCTCGCCGGTCCCTGTCCCCTCGACCCCACCCGAGACCGCCGTCGAAGCGGAGGCGGAAACGTCTGGCGTGGAGCTCTACTCACTGGAACAAATCCTCGAACAGGGGCTGCTCGCGCCGGAACTGTTAGACGTGCTGGATGAACAGCTCAACCAAATGTGGAAAGAGGAATAGCATCGCGCTCCCACCGTTTCACTCAGGCCATTAGCGCCCCAGTAAATGCCCACGCATCCGCGAACTCTTTCTATCCCCCTGCAAAAAAGGCCGCTGCACCGTTGGTATGAAAAGTCCCCTGGCGTCAAAACCAGGGGACTTCGAGAGATGACCGGCGTTGTCAGCGCCTTCCGCAGGCCTCAATAGTGCGTGACCACTTTCGTGCCCACCGGCGCCCAGTTGTAGAGCCACTGCGCATCGGGCGTGCGCATGTTCACACAGCCATGGCTCATCGGCGTGCCAAAGTTATTGTGCCAGTACGTGCCGTGGATCCCATATCCGCGATAGAAGTACATCGTGTAGGGCACATTCGGCAGATAATAGCCCGGCCCCGACATGGGGGTGGACAGATATTTGACGTAGATGGAGTATGTGCCCACCACGGTGGGAGTGCGAGAGGTGCCGGTGGAGACGACGGCCGTGAAAACCGGCGTCTGTCCGACATAGGCCGTGAGGGTCTGCCGGCTCAGGTTGATGTCAATCCACTTCTCGCCGGGCGCGCCCGGAACGGGCGCCGGGGATGGCGTGATCGGCGGGACGCCGCCTCCCGCGCCGGGGATCACCAGGCGTTGCCCCACGTAAATGAGATCGGAAGACAGCCCATTGGCGGCGCGAATGGCCGCCGCGGTGGTGCCATACCGCAATCCCAGCCGGAAGAGATTTTCCCCAGGCTGCACGATGTGGATGCCAGTCGTCGCCGGGGTTGGCGCAGGGGCCGGGGCCGGCGCAGTTCCCGCGTCGGGAAGGGTGAGGCTCTGCCCCACATAGATCCACGAGCGCGTGGTCAGCCCGTTCGCTGCCGCCAGCGCATTCACGCTGATGCCGTACCGTCGCGCGATCGCGTACAGCGTGTCCCCTGGTTGCACCACGTAGGAGGTTCCCTGTGCAGCTGCCGGCGTCGCCAACGCCAGCAGATTCACCAGCACCATGAGCGGCAATACCCACTTCCACGCCTTCAACACGACTTTCCTCATCCCCCGCATCATAGATGACCCCCTTTGAAAATAGTAATCAGTGAGCCGTGAATCGAGAACCGTTGCAGCCTCTGCTTACTGCCCCCGGCTCACGATTCACATCTTCATTCGCGGTGCTGTGCCGGAGGGACATGTCCATTCCTTCGAAAAATAGAGAGCAGCGAGTCAGCAGTCAGCGAAAAAGCGAATAAGCGAAAAAAATCACTTGCGTGACAAAGGTACCGCCACTGACTGAAGAACGGAAAATTTCCTGGCGATTACTGAAGATTGAGAATCAATTTTTGCCCCCTATCCCCTGGCCCCTAGTATAGGGAATAAGGTAGTCAAAAACAGCGAAACGGGGTATCCTAGTGGGAGCAGTCCAATCACATCACAGGAGGATACCATGTCTCAAAGAACT
>JAAZNO010000608.1 GCA_012798275.1 Chloroflexota bacterium | reverse complement strand
CCAACAGGCTTCCGGCAAGCCGGCGGCGAGAGGAGCTGTCTCCCGGTCGCGGAAGCTGCGGAAAAGGGCGCTGTTCCAGATGGCGTCCCATGGATCGTTGAGGATATTCCCCGCCGCGACGTAGTACGATTGGCACGGCAGCACATCCCCGTTCGGCTCGATGCAGATGGAGTACTCCGCCGCGTTGCAGCGCTTGGGATCGAGCTCCAGCTCGAGCGGCGAGAGCCGGCAGTAATCGGTGACGGTGTACCACAGAAAGCGCATCCCCAGCGCGGCGGCGCGATCCCGCACGGCCGCCAGGAGCGCCGCCAACTCCTCGCTGGGAATTGCCTCCGGCGCGACGGCGCCGCCCCCCGCGTAGATCATCCCGTTCATGGCGAACGTGCGCAGGCCCAGCTCGTAGACGAAGTCCACGAGCTCCAGCGCGTGATCCCGATTGGCGGCCGTGAGCGTCGTGTTGGTGAGGGTGTGGAGGCCGCTCGCCAGGGCGTTTTGGATGCCGGCGACCGTCTGCTCGAAGGCCGCGGCGCCCACCATGGCATTGTGCACTTCGGCGCGGCTCGATTCCAGCGTCACCTGGACGTGATCGAGCCCCGCTTCGGCCAGCGCCTCGGCGAAGGGACGGTGGGCCAGCCGGCGCCCGTTGGTGTTCATCCCCACCATCAGCCCCAATCCCTCGGCGTGACGGATGAGGGGCAGGAGATCGGGGTGCAGCGTCGGCTCGCCGCCGGTGAGGATGACGTGCGGGACGCCGAGCGCCGCCAGTTTGTCGAGCACGCGCTGCCACGCTTCCAGGTCGAGCGACGCCATGCCGAAGCGCCCTTCCTCGTTGTAGCAGTGGGCGCAGGCGTTGTTGCAGGCGTAGGTGAGCGCCAGGTCGGCCTTGAAGGGCGCGTTGACCGACGTGCTGAACACCGGCTTGAAGTCCACCCAATCGGCGATGGCGCAGGTGGGGCAGCCCGGCTCCGGCTGCTTCAGCCGGGCGATGAGCAGGTAGATGCGTCCAATCGCGGCGTTGCGTTGGGCGCGCGTGGTGTTGCCGTAGCGGCGCCAGAGGAGGCGCTGCGCGCGTTCCGGCGGCGCTCCTTCAAGGGCCAGCCAGGCGATCTCGGCGGCGGTGGCGTTGAGATGGATGACCTCGTTCACATCCACGAAGAGCGCGCCGGCGCCGTCGGCTTCGACGCGCAGATGCAGCCGTCGCTTGCCGCCGGGGAGGTCGAGGCGATAGGTGTAGAGTCCCGGCGCGGGCGGGGCAGGTGGGGTGAACAGGTCTTTTAGCGCCATACTACCATTTGGGCGCTTCTTCGATCTGGTAGGTGGTGCCGCAGTAGGGGCAATGGACGAAGATGGCGCCGGCCCGCACCTCGAGGGCGTCTTGGCTCAGCGCGCCGTTGCACGAACGGCAGCGCATCTGTTCCAGTGAGACGTCGCCGCTGAGGTCAATCTTCTGGATGACGGTCGTTTCCTGGTGCCTGGGGCGCACTTTGGTGAGGTAGATCATCACCCCAGCGCCGGCCATCAGGATCAGCCCGATGACCAGACGGATGACCTCGCCCTCCATCCCGACGACGAACATGAGGCCAAAAAAGGCCAGCACGGCAGCGATGATGTACGTGATCAGTTCCATGTAACTCTCCTTCTCATAGATGTTTGGCGCGCCAGGCGGCAACGATAGCGCGGTTGGTGCGCCCGGCT
>JAAZNO010000607.1 GCA_012798275.1 Chloroflexota bacterium | reverse complement strand
GAGACGGCGGCGAACGAGCCGCGCTTCATGGATTACCGCCTCAAATCGTGGGCTTTTGCGCCGGAGCAGCTGACGGTATGGGACGCTGCCGCGCTCGCAGCGGACCCCGAGCTCATCGGCGTTCCCGGCTCGCCGACCGTCATCAGCGGCCTGGATCAGGCGCCTTTGCGCGAGCGCAAGCGGATCCCCCTCGTCGGAACGCCCGCGGAAATTGCCGCGCAGCTGGTTGATCTGTTGCGCGCGCGGTGAAGCTCGGCCCGCGTGGATTTCAGGGTGCTGCTTCTTCGGGGGAGGGGGGCAGCGTAAAGAAGAAGGTACTCCCCTGTTTCGGCTGGCTTTCGACCCCCGTTTCCCCGCCCAGACGCTCCATGATGCGGCGCACGATGGAGAGCCCCAGGCCGTACCCGGCGACGCGACTGCTTCCTAAGCGTTGGAATGGGATGAACAGCTGCTCCTGTTGTTCGGGCGGGATGCCGGGACCGTTGTCCTTCACCCAGAAACGCAGGCCGCCCTCCGGCAGAGGGGTGACGCCCAGTTCCACTCGCGGCGGTTGTCCCCCATGCTTGAGCGCGTTATCCATGTAGTTGACCCACACTTCTTCGAGCCAGGGCGCGTAGCTCCACACGCGGGGCCATGCCGCGGGCTGGACGATTTCCGCCTGCAGTTTTTCGATGGCCGGCCCTAATCGCGCCAGCGCATCTTTGACCACGGCGTCCATCTCCACGGGGCCGAGGGCGGGCGACGGCTGCTGACGAACCCCCGCCAGCAAGAGCAACGCCTGGATGATGTCCGCCATTTGGGTAGCCGTGCGCAATATTCCCTCGGCTGCCTGCGCACAGAGCGTATCGAGCGGCGTTCGGGTCACCAACAGTTCCGCATAGCCCAACAGCACGTTGAGGGGATCGCGCAGGTCGTGGGCGACGGTGTGCGCGAAGGCGTCGAGCTCCTCGTTGCGGGCCTGCAGCTCCGCGTTGAGCTGATTGACGGCTTCGAGCTGGCGGCTCAATTCCGCATTGGCCGCCTCGAGCTGCTGTTGGAGTCGCCGCGACCTCACGTGGGTCTCCACGCGGGCGATGATTTCCTGTGGCTGGAAAGGCTTGGCCACATAATCCACCCCGCCCACGCTGAAGGCGCGCAGCTTTTCCTCCATCCCGCTCAGCGCGCTGATGAAGATGACCGGAATGTCGCGGGTCTGGGCATTTTCCTTGAGCCGCTGGCAGACCTGATACCCGTTCATCTCCGGCATCATGACGTCCAGGAGCACCAGGTCCGGCGGCGCCGCCTCGATGGCGGCGAGGGCGCGCGCCCCGCTGGTGACCGCCCGCACTCTGTAGCCGATGGTTGCCAGCATGTTCGAGAGTACCTGCAGGTTTTCAGGGGAGTCATCCACAATGAGAATGCTGGCCGGCTCTTGCATCTTGGACTCTTTCATGTCAATGAAGCCTCATCTTTGACGGCAGCGCTTCCCCATTCCTGATGCTGTCCAGCGTTGATGATGCGCCGCATGGCGTCATCCAGACGTGTCCCTGGTTTTCCGGCTAACGTCAGGGGACGGCGGGGATGCCGTTCTCGCCGGATAGCCGTCGGCGCTGGAACGGGCGACCGGTGCCCCCCGCAGCCGTTGCGCGAGCCGCGTGTTGCGCCGCGCGATTTTATCGTTGCGCACGGCCATGGCGATCGCCTTCATCCCACCGACGAGCACGACCAGGGTGCGCGCGCGGGTCACGCCAGTGTAGAGCAAATTGCGCTGGAGCATCATGTAGTGCTGCGTGAGCAGCGGCAGCACCACCGCCGGAAATTCCGAACCTTGCGCTTTGTGGATGCTGACCGCGTAGGCGTGCATGAGCGCGTCGAGTTCGGTGACATCGTAAGTGGCGACGGTGTCGTCGAAGGCCACCGTCACCGTGTGCTCTTCCAGGTCCATGGCCGTGATGTGGCCCATGTCGCCGTTGAAGACCTGCCGCTCGTAATCGTTTCGGATCTGCATGACGCGATCCCCTACCCGCAGGAGCCGCGCCCCGTGGGTGAGCTGCGCTTTGCCGGGGGCGGCTGGATTGAGCGCCTGCTGCAGCTGCCGGTTGAGCGCCGCCACGCCTGCCGCGCCGCGATGCATGGGGCTGAGCACCTGCACATCGCGTTCCGCGTCCAGCCCGAATTTCTCAGGAATGCGCCGGGTGACGATGTCGAGCACCAGCGCCGCCGCCTG
>JAAZNO010000091.1 GCA_012798275.1 Chloroflexota bacterium | reverse complement strand
CTTCCAGGGGCGCGAGCTGTGGCGCAAGACGGTGGGCCTGATCGGCCTGGGCGCGGTGGGACGGCAGGTGGCGCGGCGACTGGTGCCCTTTGGCGCGCGGTTACTGGTCTACGATCCCTATCTCAGCGCGGAGGAGGTGACACTCGCCGGGGCCGAAAAGGTGACGCTGGAGACGCTGCTCGCCGAGAGCGACATCGTCAGCCTGCATGTCCCCGTCACCGAGGAGACGCGCGGCCTCCTCGACGCGGCAGCCTTCGCCCGCATGAAGCCGGGCGCGCTGTTGATCAATACGGCTCGCGCGGCGCTGGTGGATGAGGAGGCGTTGCTCGAGGCGTTGCGCAGCGGGCAGGTGGGGGGCGCCGCGCTCGATGTCTTCGGCACGGAGCCGCCCGCGGCGGACGATCCGCTGCTCGCGTGTCCCAATGTGATTGCTACGCCGCACATCGGCGGCGATACGGTCGAGGTCGCCGCGCATCAGGGGCAGCTCCTCGCGGCGGATCTGGCGCGGTTGCTGCGGGGCGAACGTCCGCAGCACATCCGCAACCCGGAAGTCCTGCCGCAGTTCAGCTGGACGGCGCCGCGACGGGAGCTGTCGCGGGAGGCGGTCAGGCAGCTGACGAGCGGTGCCGGGCCAGCGGTCACGGATCTGGAAGCGCAGGCAACGGCCCCCGCGCCCAAGCGGGGCGGGATGCTCGCGGGGTTGCGTCGGGCGCTGGGCGGGAAGGGGCCGACGTCCGCCGCTCCTGCAGCGCCGGCTGGGGGGGAAGGCGGGGCCGCGCAGCTGGCGCGTCTGCTGCAGGCTTTCACGGAACGCATCCGCACGGATCCGGGGATGCACGCCTTCGCGGAGGGGAAGCACGTGCTCATGCATTTTATCCTGAACGACGTGGGGGCGAGCTTCTACCTGAATTTCCAGGATGGCGAGGTCGAAGCCGCGCCCGGCGATCCGCCGGTGAAGCCCGATGTGACGTTGAAGATGAGCGCGGAGACGCTCGACGGGGTGTTCCGGGGGCGCGTCAACGGGATGCGTGCGGCGATGAGCGGCAGGCTGGCCTTCAGCGGCGACACGACCAAGGCGATGGCGTTCCAGCGCATCCAGAAAGACCTGGGCGCGCTGTATATGGCCGCTTCCGAGGCGGTCGGCGGGCCGGGCGAGCTGGCTGCGCTGGCGGCGCCGGCGGGCAGCGCCGCGCCGGCGCGACCGGCGGTCGTCTCGCTGACGGGGGACGTGCGGGACGAGCTGCTCGCGGTGCTCAACGAGCTCTACGCGCAGGGGCTGATCACCGCGACGGGGGGCAATCTCAGCGCGCGGGTGGAGGGTCGAGAGGGCGAGGTGTGGATCACGCCCAGCCAGAGCTTCAAGGGCGCTCTGCGGCCGGAGATGATGGTGCGCATTGACCTCGAAGGGCAGCCGCTCGACCCGGAGGCGCTGGCGCCTTCCAGCGAGTGGCGGGTGCACACGGCGATCTACCGGCGGCGTCCCGACATTCAGGCGGTCATTCACACCCATGCGCCGCAGGCTATTCTGTTGGGGCTGACGGGGAAGCCCTTTTTGCCCATCTCCACCGAGGCGGCCTTCATCGGCGAGCTGGCGCGGGTGCCGTTCATGATGCCGGGGACGCCGGCGCTGGCGGAGGCCGTCGCCGAGGCGTTGGGGACGGGGAGCGCGGTGCTGATGGAGCATCACGGCCTGGTGGTTGCGGGCAGCGGTCTACGCCGCGCGGCCAACGTCACCGAGATCATCGAGGACACGGCGCAGAAGATTCTCACCTGCTACATGCTCGGTCAGCCGCCGGCGACGCTGCCCGATGATGTGCTGGCGCAATTGCGCGAGGTGGGGACGCTGATGGTGTAGCGGGGCGGGGACAAGGTCCTCCTCCAGGCGCGGTTGGGTGGGGATGGAATCTCCAGACTGATACAAACAAACTGCGCTGAAGCGCGTGGTGAGGGGAAGTCTGCTGAAGCGGGCCCGGCGTCACAGGCTGGGAGCTCATTTCGGATCCAGGAAAATAGTTCGGCGATGAAGAATGTGTTCCTCTATCGCTTCAAACGCCCCTTGTCTCCAGTTGGGACGGGGGGCGTTTGAATTGGATCGCGCCATTGCAGTCTAAAACTATGTTTCTGGCCGCCAGCTGTTCGATGCGCGCCAGATTATCTTGAACGCGAGTTGAGCGCAACGCGCCATAATACAACTCACCGCTGACAATGCTGGGAATAAAAATGCGAGGGGTTTGACGCAAGTTCTGCACGATCGCCGGATCTGCTGCGAAAAGACCGATGATGATGTGTAACTGTTCAGCCACTGACTAAAAAACACAAGATTCCCTGGCGACTGCCGAAGATTGAGAATCAATTCTTGCCCCTGTCCCCTGGCCCCTTCCCCCCATGCCTTGCGCGGGGGGAAGGGAAAGTTTTTTTGTGGGGTTTTGCAGGCAGGCGTAGCCCGCCTGCAAAACCCCCTTATTTTTTCTTCCCCTCCCCAACGGCGCAGACGCCGTTGGGGAGAGGGCAGGGGGAGGGGCAAAGGCTGCAGGTCATAAAGGTTCATCCATCGCCGTCCAGCTACCTGGCGCCAGGCTGAACAGTCACAGTCGGCGTATTCTTCGGGTATCAGCAAGTACCCCACGAGACGCTGGCGAGCCTCCACTACATAGCAGGGGTCAGCCTCCCGCAACGTTTTGATGACCGCATCTTCTCCTTTGTGCCTGGGACTCTGCTGGTTTTCTCATGCCACTTTTGCGGGGGGGATTCATGTAGGCGCGCCGGGAGTTCGCGCCGGAGGGGGATGTCCTGCTCAATCCAAGATATGAGCTCATCTTTGTCAAATTCTATAAATGGAGATAAACTAAGGGCATGGGCGAAGCAACAAAAACTCCAGGATAGTGGGGGCCACGGAGCTTTCAGGGGGAATCTGGCGCCCTTCTGCCCTCAAAAAAACGAGTGGGAACCGCAAGGTTCCCACAGGTGGGATAAACTGAGAGCAAACTGGACAAGGAGGACGCGGGTGGTAGATGAGTTCAGCAGTTCAGGACATGCCGAAGAGACCAAACGGGTGGCGCGAATTCTCAATCTGGTGCAGATGATTGCCAGCGCGCCGCGGCGTTATTTGCGGCGCGACCTGGCGGCGCACTTTGAGGTGACAGAACGGATGATCCAGAAAGATCTGGAAGTGATCCGGCACGGGCTTCTGCTCCCCTTGGTACATGCTCCTGAGGGGTATTTTTTCGAGAAAACGCCGCGTCTGCCTACTCTGCAATACACTTTTGCCGAGGCTCTGGCGCTACTGCTGGCGGTGCAGGCGGCGCAACAAGTCTCGGGTATCGGTTCGGTGGAGCTCGCAGCGGCAGTAGCGCGGTTGGAATCGCTCTTTCCCGCCGAGTTCACGCCGCTGCTGCGCCAATACGGTCAACGTCAACCGGTCACGGCGCAGGGAGAACACCGCCGACAGATGCTCACGTTGCTCAACCGGGCGTTGGTGGAAGGGCAGAAAGTGCGCATGGAATATGAGACGCGCTCGCGGGGTGGGGAGCGCAATGAGCGCGTGGTGCGACCTTATGCGCTATATCCTTACGTGCGTTCCTGGCAACTGATCGCCTATTGTGAACGACGGGAAGCGGTGTTGATGTTCAAGGTAGATCGGATTCACACGGCGACATTGTTGGACGAGCATTACACCATTCCCGCCGATTTCGATATCGAGGCGTATCTTGGCGATACGTGGGGGTTGTTGCGCGGCGAGGGTGGTGAACCGGTGAAGGTGGTGTTGCGCTTTGCCCCTGATACCGGACGGCGCGTGGCTGAGGAGCGCTGGCACAGCAGTCAACAGGCCGAGATGACGGCGGATGGCAGGGTGTTGTTCCGGTTACACATTGCGGTCACACCGGAGTTCGTGAGTTGGGTGCTGTATTACGGCAGTCAAGTGGAGGTGCTGGAACCGGCGAGTTTGCGGGAGCGGGTGACGGAGGAACATCAGCGGGCAGCGGAGGTGAATGGGTCGATCAGTAAATGACGAATGGCGAATGACGAATGGCGAATGACGAATGGCGAATAAGCGAATGAGCAGGGAGGTGCAAATGCTGAAATATACAGGACATCCGTTGGTTGATGTCGGCGTGGCGACGATCACGGCGTTTGCGGGGAAGCAAAGGCCGGAGGATCTGACAGAGGCCGATCTGGACAGCATCGCCGATTATATCGCGCGAGAGTACGTGCGGCAACCGTTGCTCTCTTTCCTTACGGTTGCTTTTCCAAACTCTGGCTTTACCCAGCCAGCCTATAACAAGCAGCCGGAGAAACGCCAGATTTATGCCGAGCGGGTCCTTCGAGCTTATCGCGCAGAAGCAGAGACCTCGGGAGAAATCTGTGTGTTTACGGGTGAACCGGCGGCAGCA
The DNA here is from genome assembly GCA_012798275.1 of Chloroflexota bacterium. GTDB lineage: Bacteria > Chloroflexota > Anaerolineae > B4-G1 > SLSP01 > JAAZNO01. The sequence goes on along the minus strand of JAAZNO010000091.1, from coordinate 4,251 downwards.
GTGTCTTTCGATGTTACAGGGGAATTACGACCCGGACGTGCTTTCCGACAGCATGTTCCGTTGCTCACAGGGGAAGGTCTTATCAACTTTCACCCCTATGGGGATGCGGGTGTGCCGGTATCAGGGAAAGCATTGCTGGCAATTCAGGCATTTCCTTTGGGTTGCGCCAAGTGCAGTGGGCGGCTTTTAGCGGTGCATTCTGATAATCCACGGCTCACGTACCATTTTGCGGCTGAGTTTTTACTCGAAAACCGCCGCGCTGTACAGCTAGCGCAGGAATCCGGCAGCAGCAAATTGCCGGAAATGAAATTCTCCCAGCGCACTTTGCTAATTGATGTATTGCTTCGGGCGCATGAACTGCAACGCGAGGCGCGAGAGGACGAGGCGCTGTTTTCACTTACTGCGTATCATTTGACCAACAGTGGGCAAGAAGCAGATCTGGACATTTATCACTTGCCTATGCAGATCATCAGTTTTCTCCGCGAAATGTACTCAGCGCCTTATGCAGCACAATGGAAAGCCATCGTCCGCCGGGCGTGGGAGGTACCCCCAAAGGGCAAGAGAGACAGAGAAGATTTTGAGCCGCGTAAAAACTGGCTCTATGAAGATTTGTTTGACTTGCCGCAAAATGCAGCGCAGTTCATCCGAACCTACTTTCTGCGCGTGGCGTTGAGCTGGGCTCGAGGCAAAACTGACCCGTGTACAACCTATTCATTGCAAAACGAGGCTGACCTGGTCTCGTGGGCCATTACCGCAAGTTTCTTAAGGAGGATTTTAGGTATGGAAAAAGAACGTGTTGAGCAAATCCGGCAATTGGGTGATGCCCTGGCGGATTATGTCGCAGGGCAAAACGACCGACGCTTCTTCCGTGATTTCTTCACGACCTCCCGTTATGATTATTTCCGTAGCGCGCTCATCAAGGCCAATCTGACTTACGTGCGGAGCGGGAAACCACCTTTCATAACACTTGATCCTTACATCGCGGTTTTCGAGGAGGGCGATGGTGTAGCACAAACTGACTGGCGTCTGGCACGTGATCTGGTGTTGATTCGGATGATTGAGCAGCTGTATCAACGTGGCTGGTTCCAGAGCAATGCAGAAGTGCTTGTGGAAACAGTCGAAGAAACCACAGAAGAACTGTAATTTATCACTACTCAGGAGGATAAGACCATGGCTTTCGTAACCGGTTTGTTATTGATTGATGCACCCGCTTCAGCCTTGAATAATCTTGGTAGCATCCCCGGCGCGCGCACAGATAACACCGTGGGTGTCAAGGTGATTCGCGCCAAAGACGGCGTGTATCCTTACGTTTCAGCCCAGGCATTCCGCTATTGGCTGCGCGCCACGCTGGAAAACGGGGACTGGGGTTGGGAAAAGGCGCCCATCTTTCGCGAGAAGAAGGTAGCCTATACCGATGCCAACCCCATCCTTTACTGGGATGATGATCTGCTCGGCTATATGCGCGCGCCCTCGAAGAAAACCGATGCGGTAGAAGCCCGCGCCGCAGATGAATCCCGTGCAGCAGAGACGCCCACTATCGATACCGTTACCCGCGTTTCACCGTTCCGCGTCAGCACCCTGGTCTCCATCGCCCCTGCCAACATCACGGAAGACTTTGGCGTGATGTCCCGTCACGAGGGCGACCCCGTGCCGCACGAGCATCAGTTTTACCGTACCACACTCAAGGGGCTGTACTCGCTCGACCTGCACGCCTGCGGCACGTTCTCTTATCGCCAGAAAACCGGCTTCCGCAATCTGGATGATACGCGCATCGAACTGGCAAAAGAAAAAGGGTTGGAACACCTCGAAGCAGAGAAGTCTTACCGGCTGACGCAAACGGAACGGTTGGAACGGGTGTGCGCGTTGTTCGAGGGGCTGGCGCATCTGGAGGGCGGGGCCAAGCAGACCTTGCACTACACGGATGTGACCCCCGCATTGACAGTATTTGCTATTACCAAAGGCGGCAATCACATCTTTAGCCATGTGGTGGGCGCGAATGGACGTGGGTTGCCGGAGATCAAACTCGAGGCGTTGCGTGAGGCGCTGACAGTATTCGCCAATGAGCTACTTTCGCCAGTCTACATTGGCTGGATTGCCGGTTATCTGGATGAAGAACGTGCCAAGTTGGAAGCAGCGCTGCGCGAAGGCGGGATGTTGGCCGACTTTGCGGACAAAATTTGTATCGCTCATCCGCGTGAGGCCTATCAACAGCTCATTGAAGACCTCAAGAAACATCCAGAGTGGCTGGACTAACTCACAAGGAGGCAACTATGCGCGTTCTCAAGGTGGTAGCGGAGGGACTCACCACGTCCTTCCGTTACCCACACTTTATGCAGCAGGTTCATCCCAGTTATCCCATGCCGCCGCCGGCCACCATCTACGGGCATATTGCCAGTGCTTTGGGCGAGTGGTTTGATCCAGAAGGGGTGCAATTCGCTTATCATTTTACTGCCCAAGGTAGTGTGCAGGACATGGAGCACATCATTGCATTGAGCGCGGCTAGTGGAAAGTTGCCGGCAACAAATATCCCTAAAGTCCTGGAGGGTAATGTCAACCCCTTCCGGCGAGAGTTGCTGTTTCAGCCCCGCCTGACGTTGTATGTGAATCGCCCGGAATGGGAAGAAGCTTTTCGTAGCCCCAGGTATGCGGTGGTTTTGGGCCGCTCGCAAGATTTGTTTGCGTACACCCAGATTGAGGTAGTGGATTTGCAGCAGGCATCGCGGGCTTACTTTGAACACACCCTGCTGCCACACCAGATGGCTACTCAAGTGGGACGTGGCGTGACTGTATTGATGCCGCGCTACCTGGACTATGCGCGCAAGCGTGTCCCTGTCTTTAGTCGTTACGTGATGCTGCAAGAGCGCGTCCATAGTTCAGATTTCTATACTTTCGGCGTTTCTCACTTAACCCCTTTCTGGATTGATCCGGCCGCGCCTTGCTATCGAGATGCCTATTTAGGGCTGGCTTTTCACAGTTTTACTGGAGATGATGGTGAAACCTTCATGCTGGCCTGAGGGGATGGAAAAAACGCTCTGGGCCAAGAGCGCCGAACGTGGGGCCGGCAATCGCCCAGAGAGCCTGGCCCGTCATACATGGGACGTGCTACAACGCCTGACGGAATTCATCGCACTCCGGCCTGACCTGCCACAGACGCTCGCTATGCCGCGTCTGTGGCAGGTGCTTTTCTGGGCAGCGTTTTTGCATGATTTCGGTAAGGCGGCCAATGGCTTCCAGGCACGGCTACGAGGCGGCGCAAAATGGCCCTACCGCCACGAAGTCCTTTCCCTGGCATTTGTGGATTGGGTGGCTGCGGGGTTCACAACAGAAGAACTGACCTGGGTGGTAGCCGCCATAGTTTCGCATCACAAGGATGCTGGAGACATCCAACGTCTCTACGCGGAGCCGGAAGATGATGAAGACTGGCTGGGCGAGTTGCTCATTCAAATAGAGCCGGAGACTTTGACTGCTCTGTGGGACTGGCTGGATACGTGCGCTGGGGCGTGGATTGCAGACCTGGGATTGGATAAGGTCGGCGTGATTGCGCCGGCCTTGCCCAATCGGGATGCAGCTGTAGCGCAGATTCAGGAGCACGGCGTTGCACGTATCCGGCACTGGCTCAAAGTGTATCGGCGTTTCGTGCGCCAGCTCCAGGATGAGCCGCAGCAGAAACAGATTGTTGGCGCCTTGACCTTGCGCGGCTATCTCATCAACGCAGATCATAGCGCTTCAGCCCATGCCGGAGCTTTGCCACAGGTCCATTTTACCATAGAGAGCATCTTGCAAGGGATGAAGGGCACACCGTATGCACATCAGAGCAGTGCCGCGCAGACGTCTGGCTCAGCATTATTGGTGGCGCCCACCGGCAGTGGTAAAACGGAAGCGGCGTTGCTTTGGGCGGCCCGACAAGCCATGGATGGTCCACAACTCCCCCGTTTGTTCTACACACTGCCTTATCAGGCCAGCATGAACGCGATGCGATTACGTCTGGAAAAAACTTTCCCTGGGAAGGTGGGCTTGCAGCACGGGCGTAGTTTGCTCTCGCTTTATCGGATGTTGCTGGAGGAAGAAGATTATACGCCTCAGACAGCGGCTCGACAAGCCAAATGGGCACGCAATCTGGCTGAGTTGAACTATCCGCCCATCCGAGTTTTCAGCCCTTACCAAATGCTCAAGGGGATGTACCGACTCAAAGGCTATGAGGCTTTGTTGACTGATTACCACGGGGCGGCTTTTATCTTTGATGAAATTCAT
>JAAZNO010000606.1 GCA_012798275.1 Chloroflexota bacterium | reverse complement strand
GCCGCTGCGACGCGACGGATTCTACACTTCGGGTATAATCCCCGCTATGATAGCAGAAGTGATTGGATGGCTCTATACCGCTGTATTGGCAGCGCTGGCAGTGTATGCCCTGCATATCATGATCTTGATCGGGCTGTATTTTCGGCATCGGCACGATCCCCAGCCCACGCCACCCACGCCGGCGGAAGCCCAACTGCCGGTCGTGACGGTTCAGGTCCCCCTGCGGAACGAGCGCTATGTGGCAGGGCGGGTGCTGCAAGCCGTCGCGGCGCTGGATTGGCCCCGCGATCGGCTGGAGCTCCAAATTCTCGACGACTCCGACGACGAGACCGCCCTCATCGTGGAGGCTGAATGCGCCCGGTTGCGCGAGCAGGGCTATCAGGTCACGCTGCTCCACCGGACGCACCCCACCGGCCACAAGGCCGGCGCGCTGGCGGCAGGAACGCAGCAGGCGCGGGGGGAATTCATCGCGCTCTTCGATGCGGACTTCTGCCCGGAGCCAGATTTCCTGCGGCGCACTCTCCCGCAGCTGTTGGCCGATCCCCAGCTGGGCATGGTGCAGACGCGCTGGAGCCACCTCAACGCTGAGTATTCGCCCATCACGCGGGCGCAGGCGCTGGCGCTCGACGCCCACTTTGCCATCGAGCACATTGCCCGCAACCGCAGCGGCCTGCTGATGAACTTCAATGGGACGGCGGGCGTCTGGCGCAAAAGCGCCATCGAGGATGCCGGGGGGTGGCAATGTGACACCCTCACCGAGGATCTGGATTTGAGCTATCGCGCACAGTTGCGCGGTTGGCGCGTCGGCTATCTGCCCGACGTCACCGCGGCGGCAGAATTGCCCCCGCTGGTTGCCGCGTTCAAACAGCAGCAATACCGCTGGGCCAAGGGCGCGGCGCAATGCCTGCGGAAGCTCGCCGGGCCCATCGTGCGCTCGAAGCAGCTCCGACCGGCGCAAAAAGTCATGGCGCTCCTCCATCTGAGCGGGTACTTCACGCAACCCCTGTTCCTGGCATTGATGGTGCTTCTGCTGCCGATGGCGTTCTATCGCCCCGCACTGCCCTCGCTGAGCGGCGTTTTAGGGGCGATCAGTACCGTCCCGCCGCTGCTGTATCTGCTCGGGCAGCTGGCCCTCTATCGAGACTGGCCGCGGCGCATCCTGGCCTACCCCGTGCTGATGGTGTTGGGAATGGGCATAGCCTGGAGCAACACCCTCGCGCTGATAGGCGGCCTCACGCACTGGGGCGGGACATTTCACCGCACGCCCAAGTTTCACCTGCAGGCGCGAGAAGGTCACTGGCAACATACTTCCTACAGGATCAAACCCGACCGCACGATGTTTGGAGAAATACTCCTGGGCCTCTATACGTTGACCGCCACTTGGCAAGCCGTGCGGGGTGGGCAAGGAGAGCTTCTGCCGCTGGCGCTGGTCGCTATCAGCGGCGAAGCATTGATGGTAGGAAGCACTTTGCTGCAAGCGCGAGCCGCAGCCAGCTGAGGTCACACAAAAAGAACCTCCCTCCAGAAAACGCCTCTGGAGGGAGGTTGCTGTAAATCACTCTTTCTTCGCTACAGCCGGTGCTGCAGGAGCGGGGGGCTGCTTCGACAGTTCCGGCTCCAACTGTGGCGGTTTGATGTCCTTCGGCATGATGACCTGCCCGCTTACATAGGCGCCTTCATTGGTGAGGATGACTTTGACAGTCATATCGCCCCACACCCGCCCGGTCGCCAACACCTCGACGCGGTTCGCGGAGATATTCCCTTTGACCGCGCCGGCAATAGACACGTTGCCGGCTTTGATTTCGGCAAGCACCTTAGCGCTTTCGGTGATCACCAGATTGCCCGTTGTCGTGATGGTGCCTTCGACTACCCCTTCGATGCGCAAACTGCCATCCCCCTGGATGTCACCTTTGACATGGGTGTTCGGACCGATGGTGGTCTCGATGGGCCGAGAGGGAGCCGCAGCCGGGCGAGCAGCTGGTGTGACAGACACCGCGGGCGCCCCCTCCTCTTGTGTTTTTTCCTTACCCCACATAGCAATCCTCCTTCGAACGAAAATAGTAATCAGTGAGCCGTAAGTAGAGAGTTGACGTAGTCACGGCTCACAACTCACGACTCACAATTCACATTCTCGTGCTTTCCCGGTGTGCATCAACACATGGCGTCTCCTTAATAAGAAAATAGCTCACAGAGATACACAGGGTGCACACGTGTGCACGATTTTACTGTAAGGCGCAAAAAACTACAACCTGCAGGTCGCTCAGCTTTTGCTTTCCATCATCTGCCGCGCCGTCGCCAGCACCGCTTGCTCCTCGGCACTCAGCGTGTAAGAGGCGCGCCATTGCACCAACGGTTTGGCATACACGCGCGTCTCATCCCGTCCGTGCAGGCCGGAGAGCACAAAACCGCTACCATGCCCATCCACTAACGCCAGGGAGAAACTCTGATCGCCGCCGACGTTGGCAAATCCCTGATAGCGCTGAATGCCATACCCTTGAAGGGTGTGAGGAAGGATCGCCTCGACTTGCGTCAGGGCCTTCTCAGCCGCCTGCAGGCGGGTGTTCTGTTGCTCCAGGCGATGCAAGAAATCCGCCAGGGTGGCCTGATCACCGCTTTCGGCGAGCGTCAAGAGGCGGCGGTATTGCTTCTCCAGGCCATTGAAGCGCTTCTCCAGCGTGTAGATCCAATATGCCGCCACGAACAGCAACACCGTCGCAGCAACCACCCACGGAATCAAAATGCTCTCCATAGACGTCTCCCGGCAGACTCTGCACAGCTCCGCGCGCAGCTGCAAGCCGGATTATAACGCATTTCGTACGCCTGTCGAACCTCTACTGCAACCCCAGCAAGGCATCCAGGCGGGCGCGGTCAAAGCCCACCACCACCTCATTGCCTACCTGAATGACCGGTACGCCCTGCTGTCCACTGCGCTGCACCATGTACTGCGCCGCAATCATGTTCTGTGAGACGTCCTCATCCTCAAAAGGCACGCCGCGCTGCTGTAAATAGCGCTTCGCCGCCTGACAGTAAGGACAGGTCGGCGTCGAAAAAACGATGACGCGAGGCCAGGATCGAGTCGCCATAGACACACCTCCTTCGAAAATAGAGATCAGCGAGTCAGCAGTCAGCGAATAAGCGAAAAAATCACTTGCGTGACAAAGGTACCGCCACTGACTAAAAAACGCAAGATTTCATGGTGATCGCTGAAGATTGAGAATCAACTTTTGCCCCCTATCCCCTGGCCCCTAGTATAGGGAATAAGGTAGTCAAAAACAGCGAAACGGGGTATCCTAGTGGGAGCAGTCCAATCACATCACAGGAGGATACCATGTCTCAAAGAACTTT
>JAAZNO010000605.1 GCA_012798275.1 Chloroflexota bacterium | reverse complement strand
TGGCGCCACAATGCAGCACCGTATCCAATTCGAGATGGCCCGGTTCAGTAGTGTTCCAGGGAATCGGGCGGGCGGGAACCGCCCGCTGTAAGGTATTGAGGCGCGCCGCGGCGGCGCGCCGGCGGTTTGCCGGTGTGGCCTGCTGCCGGAGATGACGATACAAGGTGGAAACACTCAGCTGTTGCAAGTCGCTTCGCACTTGCGGCGTCAAGGTCAGTTCCCCAGCCCGCTCCAGGGCCTGCGCCGTGGGCCAGAGCACTGCCTGGAGCCGTTCGGCCCCGATATAGTTCTGAGCTTCCCAGATCACCTGCAGGGCCGCATCGGTCGCTGCCGCGTAACTGTTATGGCGTTGCTGTTGGCGCGCCTGACGCTTAGGCGGGTGCTGCAGCAACTCGATGAGATGGTTGCGGGTAAGACCCGTCACGGCCATCATTTCGTCCAGCAAGCAGTTCTTCTCGGGTTTGGTTGCCCGGCAATAGCGCTCATATTGAATCTGCAAATAGGCATAGCGTTCGTCAATCGTCATACGGGAAGTGCTTTTAGCCATGGATCCTTTTCCTTTCAAACTCGGATTATCATTTGACAGAACCATCTTACCATACTCGGATTTTACGTGACAGAACGCGGCCTATTGACTTCACATGAAATGTGTGATAGAATGAAAATGTCCCACTTTATGAATTGACCTACTTGAGTCGTTCCCCCGTTCTTCTTTTCTACAAGCCTCGTGAGGTAGTCCGTGTATCGTAGTATCGTACAGGATGAGATAGAAAAGGAGGGCTCTCATGACCATTCAACGGTCTCGCATTCATTGGGTATGGCTCCTGGCGCTGATCGCGTTAGGAGGATTTCTATGGCTAAGCCATCCCCCCACCCCAGCAGCGACCGTGGCCGGCATGGCCATTGCTTCCCCGCCGGTAGCGACGGCAGCCGACCTCACCCCGCAAGGGGATGTGCTGGGCACGAAGAAAGTGATGGTGCTGCGCGTTTACTTCCACGACTACACCGCCACTTCGCGCTACACGCAAGCCCAGGTCGAGGGCTTTTACGTGCTCCTGGATCAGCTCTGGCGCAATACGTCGTACGACAAGATCAACATCACCTACACCGTCTCCTCGCTCTACCAGCTGCCCGACAACCGCAGCGCTTACATTGACGACCATGCCGACGGCGATCTCTCCGGCGACGGCAAGTTCTGGAAAGTCCTGGCGGACGCGATCGCCCACGCCCCGGCCGGCCTGGATTGGACCAATGTGGACGCCGTCCTGGTCGTCATGGCCGAGACCAACGCGTCCCAGTTCCACCGGGGGCAGGGGACCAGCAGTTGTAGTCTCCACATGGGGCCGGGCGGCGCGATCAAAACGGTCGGCTGTGCCATCTTCAGCGAGAACCCCAGCGACACCGACGTACAAATCTGGGGCCGGTGGGCCCACGAGATCGGCCACGCCTTCCAGCAGAGCGGGCCGGCCCACCCCAGCAACTACAACAGCGCCTTTGAGCTGATGGACGCTAACTATCCCGGTCAGACCGGCGTCTTTGAAAAGCTGGGGACCATGGCCTTCCCCGGCTGGATGCCCACCTACAAGTATGTAGATTACACGGTCTCGGCGGCCGTGGGGCCGCCGGGCGCCGGGGTCGGTGGCGGGCGGCTGGAGATTTGGGCGATGGAGTACAATCCCAGCGATAAGCCCAACGTCCAGGCCGTGCGGGCCTACGTCACCGACAACCTCTACTACTTGATCAGCGTCCGGCGGAAGGTGTTGGGCGACGAACTGAACGGCTTCTACACACCCAACGGCATCCCTGATGAGGGGGTCTTGATTGAGCGGGTGATGGAGGGCGGCAATCCCAGCCTCAACGACTGTGCCCCCACCGGGACTTGCCTGCGCTGGGTGGAGCTCAAGGGGCAAGGGGGGAATCGCGACCGGCTCTGGCATTGCGGTCAGCAATACACTGGCGACGGCGTGACTATCAACATCGTCCAGTGTGATCCGGGTGCCGATCCCGGTGATTTCTACATGGTGTACATTACTTACGGTGACGGCGCTATAAAGCCCGACGTAATGATCAGTCCGTGGCGCTCGCAGCCCGGCAACACCTGGGAGACGACTGACATCTGGGTGGACAGCCCGGTCAACGGCTATGGGACTTACCGTTACGGGACGTGGGCCGCCACCTTCGGTGATACGGTCCCGCGCGGCAACGGTGACGATCCCACCGTCGGGCAGCTCAACCGGCTCTATGCGCGCATCCGCAACGTCGGCGCGCAGACTGCCTCCAACGTCAAGGTCTACTTTGACATCACCGACCCGCCCGGACTGGGGATCAACGGCTCCAACGGCTTCCTCAACCTGGGCAGCGTGACCTCAGCAGATTTCCCCGGGCTGGCGAACATCGCACCGGGCGGCTATACCGACGTCTACTGGGAGTGGACACCGGACTTCACACCCACGCCGGAGCAGCTGGCCGCCGGGGACTTCTACTTCCACACCTGCGTGCGGGTGCGGATGGACGCGGTCGCGGGCGAGACGGTGCTGGGCAACCAGGACGGCAACGAGGAACAGGAGAACATTGATTACTTCCAGGCCGTGGATCCAGCGGACGAGGGCGCGGTCTATGAGCATATGATCCGGCTGCGCAACGACAACACCACCAGTGCCCAATATTTCCGGCTGGGCTATATTTCCAACCTCTCCCCGACCTGGGACCTGGACATCAACGGCGGCCAGCTGGGGCTGACGTTAGGCCCGGGCGAGGTGCGCGAGATCCCAATCGTCATCAAGCCGCACGGACCCGGCCCCGACCCCGAACCGGGCACGACCTCCTGGGTGGATGTGTTGGCGCAGACCGAACGTGAGCTGAAAAATCCAACCATGCCGATCACCCGCCAGTATCACATAGAATTTCAACCGTTGGGCGGCGTCCGGGTGGAAGCCCGCGTCATGGAGCGGACCGGGATCACCTGCACCGCGGAGCGCACCAACGACGGTGTGCGGGTGCGCGGCGTGCTCAAATTTGACCCGAACTATTACGAAGAAAAGGGGCTGTGGGTGATGGCAGAGGGGATTGCCGGTCCCGTGCGGCGCTTCCTGCCCGCCACACTCAAAGTGCTCTGGGTGAGCCAGGACGGTAACTTCTCCGGGCTGTTGACCCGCAGCAACGACACCCCGCGCGAGGTGATTTGCTTCTTCGGCGGCACGGAGAAGCTGGCTACGGCTTCCAGTGGCTATGTGCCCATCACCACGCCGCCGGTGATCGGTTCTATCGGGACCTCAGGCGGTGATCTCTTCAGCCCCAACCGCGACTTCCACCTGCACTTCCCCAGCGGGAGCGTGACCCAGACCGTCCACCTCACCTACACCCGCTATCTG
>JAAZNO010000604.1 GCA_012798275.1 Chloroflexota bacterium | reverse complement strand
CCTCTGGCCTTATGCCAGTGTCTGGCATTGGGTGCTGATCGCTTTGCTGGTCTGGATGGTGGGCGCTGGGGTGACCATGCGATTCATCAAGGTTCCGCCTACGGTTAAGAAGACGCTGCGAAAATTTCACGCGAAATGGTATATGTTGGCCATCATCATCGTCGTTTTGTTACTGGCCCATTTCGTCTCCCTGCAAAACTTCCCGTACCCCGTAGGTTAGTCTAGCCAGGCGCAGGACGGGCCCGGGCCCGAGAGGAATCCGGCGACAGGCTCGAAAGGTCCCTTTTGAATTCGGAGGCGGTCTGCCCGGCAGGCCGCCTCCTTAATGTCTCAGAGCTGTTCCGATTGTCGGTGACAGTAGTGGGTGGGGGGTAATGGAGCCAGCATCCAGCACCCAGTATCCAGCACCCAGTTCACATATCCAGCGCCGACCCCTCATCGCCAAGGCCTTCTGCCAGATCGGGGACTTCGCGTTCAATGTCTTCGGGGGATTGCCCGGCTTCCAGCCGATCCACGACCTCCTCGAACTCCGGCCCGAGCTCGCCAGCTTCGTCTCCCATTTCTGCCATCATCTTGCGCATGAAGCGCCCGACGCTCTTGGGATCGTCTTCATCAAAATCGCCGAGCGCCGCTGGATCTGCGAGGTTTTCCAACCGGCTCTCTTCCGAACGTACGACACGCACGCGGGAGATCAGCCGCTGGGGATTCGCTGCCCCACAGTAGCGGCACGTCGGCTGCCCTTCTTCCGCGGCGCTGTAAGTGCGCCAGAAGATTGAGAAGCGCCGCCGGCACTGCGAACAACGATATTCATAGATAGGCATTTGTTCTCTCCTGTGCTGAATGTGGTATAGTTGCAGGTGGCGCCGCCGTCTGGACGGGGCGCGGGCTGCTTTTGGCGCTATTATACCAGAAACGGCGAGGAGTGAAGCATGGACGAACGACCGATTCGTGATCCCTATCACCCGCAGCGTTTCCCGATCATCATCGTCATCTCCGGGCCTTCGGGAGTGGGCAAGGACAGTGTGATGCAGGCCCTGCGGGCGCGCCATTATCCCTTCCATTTCGTGGTGACCGCTACCTCGCGTCCCCCTCGTCCCAACGAGGTCCACGGCGTGGATTACTTCTTCGTCTCCGAGGCAGAATTCGAAGCCATGATCCGCGAGGAGGCGTTGCTGGAACACGCGCTCGTCTATGGGCAGCACAAGGGCATTCCCAAACAGCAGGTGCGGGAAGCGCTGGCGAGCGGCAAGGATGTGGTGATGCGTCTGGACGTGCAGGGCGCGGCGACGGTCAAGCGCCTGTTGCCCGACGCGGTCCTCATCTTTCTCAGCGCCGCTTCGGAGGCCGAGCTGTGTGCGCGGTTGCAGGCGCGTGCTGCCGATACCGACGTGCAAATCCAACAGCGCATCGAGACGGCGCGTGAGGAGCTGCAGCGTTTGGGCGAGTTCGATTATGTGGTGGTAAACGCCGAAGGCGCCCTGGAGCAGGCGGTGGATGCCATTCTGGCCATCATCCAGAGCGAGCATTGCCGGGTTCATCCCCGTAT
>JAAZNO010000603.1 GCA_012798275.1 Chloroflexota bacterium | reverse complement strand
CTATTATATGATATGGTCCCGGCGATGTCAACACAAACCCGCATTCAAACGCCTTGGGTGGCAGAGCTGCTTGACCTCAGGCCGGCCAGTTGCCCGCCTGCGCCTCTTCTGACGCCTCATTGGGGGAGCTAGCGTTGGCAAACGTGATGCCAACACGCATCGGGACGAAATCGGCCCACAAAAACATGATCTGGGCCATTGCTGGCCCAGATCATGTGCAGTTGCAGAGGCAATCCTGTCAGATTAAGGCACGTCCTCCAGGGTATCAGCCGATTGATTCATCCGGTCTAGCTCATTCAGCCTGTCCTCAAGTTCATCTCCGCCGGCCACACTTTCCTCGGAGACGCCTCCCTCCGAAGGCAGCTGGGTAGCGGGTGATGAGGAAAGCGCTGTGGACGTCGCCGGTGGCTCCATGCCATTTCGCACTTTCCCGTCACGCCCACACGCTGCGCTGCCGAACAAGATCAACAATCCCAGCATCCCCAAAATGATGAGCCTCTGGTTCCATTTGAACATGGCGAGTGGCCTCCTAACTCTTGTGCGCCTGGCGCCAGGTGCGGAGGGCAAGGCGAAAGTCAAGAGTGGCCTGGGTAAGGACCAGATGGGTCTGACGCAAATCGCTGGCGGCCTTGAGGATGGTTCGGCGTGCCTCGGCTGTAGCGATGACATGGCCAGCCTCGTCAAACCCGGCATGAGCACTCAACACCTCTACCGCGCGGCCATGGGTCTCTTCGGCGTTGGCAATCTGGCCGCGGAACGTGGCCAGCGCTTCCTCCAGGGCGCTCGCGTCCTGCCCCCCCTCTTTCAAGTGGGTGATCCATTCCCCGGCGTCTTCAACAATCGCCTGCGCATATTCGATGCGGTTGCCCTGATTATCAGCCGCGAGCATCAGGCGGTCATACAACGGCTCCCACCTTTCCCCGTCCGGCATGGCTCGGGCCGGCGTTCCGAATTCAGCCGTCGCCGCCGCCTTTACCGGCAAACTGGAACTCACCAGCAGCACCAGAGCGAGAACCGCAGCCACAATCCCTTGCCACTTTCTAGATATCAACTCTTTCCCTTTCATGTCTTCCTCCTTAATTTAGATAACAGGCACGGATCAGTCTTTCCGTATGCTGATAGTCTAAGAGAAAACGGGCCATGGCGGTAGTGCGCCGGGTCACAGATTGAGATGACCGGGATCACGACATCCCATGACTGCAGTCACGGCCACAGACGTCAGTGGTGTGATATAATTTAAAATCATGGACAAGTCACAGCTGGAGCCAGACCTGATACAGGTTTTTCGCCTATACATCGCCTTTCGTCTGATCCTGGTAGGGCTTACCTCTCTGGTTGCCTTGGTGCGCCCCCGCGTGCAGGTAGAACCGGGGACTTTCTTTTCGCTGGTGGAATTGACCCTCCTCCTCATCTACCTTTCCATCCCCTGGTTTCACAACAAACTGGGCCGGTGGTTTCTGCCCCTCGCGCTAGCGGCGGCCACCCTCGGGCCCATCGTCGAAGTAACGCTCGGCTTGCAGCGCCCCTTGCTGGCACGCACGACCGGGACTGCGCCGGCAGCCGACGTCTGGCAAGTGACCGTCCTGCTCACTATTCCCTTATTCCTGGTAGCGTGGCAGTACAGTTTTGACGCTGTGGTAGGCTTCACCGCCGGCGTCGCTATCCTGGAATTTTCGTTTAACGTGGCCAGAGCGCTGCTCTTTGGCCAGGACGCCCTGCTTCG
>JAAZNO010000602.1 GCA_012798275.1 Chloroflexota bacterium | reverse complement strand
TACGCCAGGCTCTTCATGACCCGACAGAGGAGTGATGAACGGCGGAGGAAGGTGGGTCGTACAGGATTCGAACCTGTGGCCCTGGGCTTAAAAGGCCCCTGCTCTACCGGACTGAGCTAACGACCCACGGGCTTGGAGTATAGCATGAGCGGACGAGATGTCAATCTGCGGCATGGAGTGCCACGAGCGCCGCGAGCAGTGCTGGCGTCATCTCTGCTGCTGTTCCCGGCAACACCACCTCGGCGATGCCGTTGATGAGGGTGGGCGCTGGGTTGATCTCCACCAGCGATTTACCCCGGTCCCTGGCGCGCCACACCAGTGAGGCGGCCGGCTCCACCTGTCCGGAGGTCCCAATCACCAGCACGGCCTCACAGGCCGAGATCTCCCGTATCGCGGCCTCCCACACCTCCGCAGGCAACAACTCGCCAAACCAGACCACGTCGGGACGGGTCAACGCGCCGCAATACGGACAGGGTAAAGGTTCTGTCTGATCCAGTTCCGGCGTCGGCGTGAGGGTGGGGACGCCCCGACAGTTTTTGGAGCACTTGTAGCGGTGCACGCTGCCATGGAGCTCCAACACGCGCCGACTGCCCGCCCGTTGATGGAGCCCGTCTATGTTCTGCGTGATGACAGTCACGCGAGGCAGGAGCTGCTCCAGCGCGGCGACCGCTTTGTGCCCGGCGTTGGGTTCCGCGGCGAGGATTTGCTTCCGCCGCTCCAAATACCAGCGCCATACCGCGCGCGGATTGCGGCGGAAGCCCTCCGGCGAGGCGTAGTCCTCAGGCGCGTTGCGCGACCAGACCCCGTCCGCATCGCGGAAAGTGTCCAGACCGCTGTCTTTCGACATCCCCGCGCCGGTGAAGACCACCAGATGGGGGACGTCGAGCAAGTGCGCCGCTCGTTGTAGTCGTGTTTCCATGGCGTTTCCTCAGCAAATAGAACCCGTGCTCACGTACCCATGTGCCCAGGTGCCCACGTCATTTTCCTCCTCGGTGGTGTGCCGCAGGAACATGTTAACTCCCTCGAAAATGGCCCCGAATGAACCCGAATTTCACGAATCAGGTTAGAAATTCCTGGCCCCCGGGGCTGCTACGTCCTCAAACAGCGCGCTTCAGCGCGCTTGGCACCTGTCAGGCTGGGGATTCCATCCCCAGCCGAGCCGTGAGCCGTCGCAGCCTCTGCACACCTTCGCACCTTCACACGTGGGCACGTTCGCACGTAGGCACGCTCAAGATAGAGCATTCGACGCCGGGGCGCAGAGCAAATTACAACATCTTGAGTTGGACAAACTGCGCTCCTGCCAACAACGTTGCGGCGGGGGGGATGGTCTCGAAGAAAATCAGATGGGTAGGACAACGACAGTCCGAAGCGCCAAAACGCGGGGCCGGGATGCGCGCGCCGGGCAGCGCGAGGAGCTGCTGCGCCCAGGCGCACTCCGCCCGGGATTCCGGGGCCAGCCACAGGGCCACTGGCGTGGCCACCGCGCGCAGGGCGTCAATGTGCCAGTGCCGCCCCGTTCCCCCGCGCAGATGCCTTTGCACCCGCGCCGCCAGCCCACCCGGACCCCAGGCGCTCCCGACGTAGAGATAATCGCCAGCAGGGAAGGTGATTTCTCCCAGAGCGCCGACGTCCAATTGCCGCGAGCGGTCGAGATGTAATCCCAGTGCATAGACGCCGGGTCGAGCGTTCAGCGGCGCATCTGTCGCTGCCACAACCGTCCCGCCAGCCATGTCAGCACCACTCCCAGTCCAACGGCGAAGCTGCCGGCCACATCCATCACGTGGAGGGCATGTTGGGGGGTGAGCAACAACAGCAATTCCCCCTCGTAGGCGGCAGGAAGCGCGAACGCGATCAGCCCCAAAATGATGAAACACACGCCGGCGGTGCTGAGACCCACCAGGGTCCAATCGCCCTGGAGCCGCGCCCTTACTCCTCCGCGGGGGGTGGAACCGGCAGCGCTTCGACCGCCGTGGTCTGCCATTTGGTCCCTACCTCGATGAGCATGACGGGGATGTCCTCGCGGATGGGATACTTGCGTCCGCAATCGTTGCACACCAGCCAGACGCCGTCGCGCACCAACGTCAACTGACCGGGATCTTCCTTGTCCTTGCGGCGCGTCTCGCCGCTCACGCAGTGTGGACAGCGCAGAATGTCCAGCAGCCCTTGATCTACCATGCTTGCCTCCTCACGGTCCGGTGATGGGAAAAGTATACCACGCTGCCCAGCTCCCGCAACCGCCCGCGCGGTCAGCTCGCCGGCGCGACTTGTGAGGATTCTGAATCTGCACTACAATAACCCTATGAGACGCCAGGCGCTGGCGCACGTCACTTGTGAGCAGAGGCTGCAACGGATCGCCGGTTTAGCTGGGGATGGAATTCCCAGCCTGACACGAGCCAACCGCGCTGAG
>JAAZNO010000601.1 GCA_012798275.1 Chloroflexota bacterium | reverse complement strand
TGGGAGGAAGCGCGCCCTGATTATTGGAACATGAGCACCGACGTCCGTAGCACGGCGATTGTGTTGTGGACGTTGGCGCAGCTCAAACCCGACAGTCCCGAGCTGGCCAATGGCATCCGCTGGTTGATGGCCGGCCGGCGCGAGGGCTATTGGGAATCCACGCAGACGACGGCGTGGGTGCTCCTGGCGCTCACCGAGGCGATGCGCGCGACAGGCGAGCTCGAGGGTGATTTCGCCTGCAACCTCTACCTCAACGGGCAACTGCGCGTGGAGGGCGACATCTCCCGTGAGACGCTGACGGAAGTCCAGGAATTGCAGGTCGCCATCGCGGAGCTGGAGGCGGATCAGGCGAATCGCCTTGTCCTCGAGCGCCTGCCCGGCCCGGGACGGCTCTACTACACGGCGCAACTGCGGTACTTCCTGCCGGCGGAGCAGGTCAAGGCCCTGGATCGCGGCCTCATCGTGTCGCGCAGTTTCACGCCCATGGACGCTCCTCAATCGCTGGTGGATCGCGCGCGGGTGGGGGATCTGATTCAGGTCAAACTCACCCTCATTGTCCCGACGGATCTCAACTATGTGGTGGTCGAATCGCCCTTTCCGGCGGGCTTCGAGGGGGTGGACGTGAGCCTCAAGACCGCCAGCGTCATCGGCACGCAGCCCACGCTGGTCAACCAGACAGCGAAGGAGGAGAGTGGCTGGCTTCAGCGTTACGGCTGGGGATGGTGGTGGTTCTCCTACACCGAGATGCGCGATGAGAAGGTGACGCTCTTTGCGACTTACCTGCCGCGCGGGACCTACGAGTACACTTACATCATGCGCGCGGGCGTGGCAGGAGAGTTCCGCGCGATGCCGGCGGTCGCATATCAGATGTACTTCCCGGACGTTTTCGGGCGCAGTGACGGCGGCGTCTTCACCATTACGGGGGAGTAAGGCGCGCCTGGCCGTTTTCACCCTGGCGGGGGAGGGCTCCCCCAAATCCAGCAGCTGCCGCAGGACGTCCGCGGCAGCTGCTGCTATCTGTTGTCGGAGGCGTGATGGCGGCTTTACTTGCGGCTGCCGTAAGTGAACGGCGTGCGCTCCTCGCTGCGATCGGTGGCGGGCGGGGGCTCCGGCGAAAGGGCGCTGATTTCCGCCCGCAGTTCCGGCGTCATGGCGATCTTGAGCGCCCCGAGGGAATCTTCCAGCTGTGTCAGATTGCGCGCTCCGATGATGGGAGCAGTCACGGCGGGATGGCTGCCCACCCAGGCGACTGCCAGGCTTACCGGCGAGTAGCCGTGGGCGTGGGCAAACGCGGTGAAGGCCTCGGCCACTTCGAGCATCCAGGCATCTTGATAGCGCGTCTGATACATCTTGTTGGTCGTCAGCCGTCCCTGTTCTGGGCTGCGGTTCACGCCGTATTTGCCGCTGAGCAAGCCGCCGCCGAGGGGGCTGAAGGGGATCACGCCCAGCCTTTCAGAGTGCGCCATGGGCAGGATCTCCACTTCCGCCTGTCGCTTCACCAGATTGTACATCGGTTGGATCACGGCAAAGGGCGCCCAGCCCTCTCTGGCGGAGAGCCCCAGCGCTTTGGCGATTTGCCAGGCGGCAAAATTGCTCGCGGCGGGGTAGAGGATTTTGCCTTGGGTGACCAGGTCGTCCAACACCCGCAGGGTCTCCTCAAGGGCGGTGTCGTCGTCGAAGCGGTGGATGAAGTACACATCAATGCGGTCGGTGTTCAGGCGCCTGAGGCTGTCTTCGACGGCGCGCAGGATGTGATAGCGGGTCGCACCGCGCGCGTTCACGTCCGCGCTCATCGGGAAGTAAACCTTGCTGGTGATGACCACTTCGTCGCGGCAGGGGGCGATCAGCCGCCCCAGGATTTCCTCGGCGCGCCCGCCCTGATAGGTGTTGGCGCAATCGAAGAAGTTGATGCCCGCCTCGCGGCAGCGGTGGAACATCGCGGCGGAGGTTTCCTCATCGGCATCGCCGCCGAATGACATCGTTCCAAAGCACAGCGATGAAACCCGTACGCCCGTCTTCCCTAAAAATTTGTAGTCCATGGTTTCCTCCTGGAAATAGAGAGCAGTGAGTCGTGAGAAGAGAGCCGTCGCGGTCTTCGATCACGACTCACAGCTCACAACTCACACGGTAACTGTTCAGCCACTGACTAAAAAACACAAGGTTTCCTGGCGACCCTCGAAGATTGAGTATCAACTTTTGCCCCCTATCCCCTGTCCCCTTTCCCCCGCGCTTTGCGCGGGGGAAAGGGGAACTTTTTTTGTGGGGTTTTGCAGGCGGGCGTAGCCCGCCTGCAAAACCCCTTTATTTTTTCTCCCCCTTCCCAACGGCGCAGGCGCCGTTGGGGAGGGGGCTGGGGGTGGGGCAAAAGCTACAGGCCACAAAGGTTCATCCATTGCCATCGAGCTACCTGACGCCAGGCTGAACTATAACCGCACATTACATTTTCATCCGCGGTGGTGTGTCGCAGGAACATGTCAACTCCTGGTTTTATGGCCGGCTTTAGTATACGCCGGTTCGGAGAAAGGCAAACTTTTGCCCCCGGCCGTGAGCGGGGCTGATTGACAAAACTCCTTCCTGGCTTATACTGTTTTTATTCGATTTCCACAAGACGGCGAACGGGAGGAGTAGGTGCGTGCGACCCGTTCCAGAGAGGCAGGTCACTGGCTGAGAGCCTGCTACGGAACCCCACACCGAAGTCGCCCGGGAGTTGAACGGCTGAAAGCGTCTGGCAACGTATCGCGTTGACGCAAGTAACCCGTTACGGGTTCGCCCGTTACAGCGAGCGCCCTTGCAGGAGGGCGACTGAGCGCATCGGCTGTTGCCGGTGAAGCAGGGTGGTACCGCGGAGCGCCCCTTCCGTCCCTGGGATGGAGGGGGCGTATTGTATTGGCGGTAAGGCGATGAGAAAGGGGGAATGGGGCGTTTCTCCATTGCTTCACCCCTCACCTACAAGGAGGCACACGATGGCATTACCCAAACAGTATCACCCGCAGACGGCTGAACCCAAATGGGAAGCGTTCTGGCAGGAACACGGCGTCTATCACTTCGACCCGCACTCCGACGCGCCGGTGTATTCCATAGATACGCCGCCGCCGACCGTTTCGGGGCATTTGCACCTCGGTCACGTCTATTCGTACAGCCACACGGATTTCATGGCCCGTTTTTTCCGCATGAACGGCTACAACGTCTTCTATCCGATGGGTTTTGATGACAATGGCCTGCCTACTGAACGCCTGGTGGAAAAATGGGAGGGCATTCGCGTCGCCGAGGTGGGGCGCGAGGCCTTCATCGCCCGCTGCCTGGCGGTGAGCGAGCGGGCCGAGGCCGATTATCGCGCCCTGTGGCTGCGCCTCGGCCTTTCGATTGACTGGCGCTATTCCTATCGCACCATTGACGACCGTTCGCGGCGCGCGTCGCAGCGTTCGTTCCTTGACCTCTACCACAAAGGGCTGGTCTATCGTCAGGAAGCGCCCGCCATCTGGTGCCCGGAGTGCCAGACCTCCATCGCGCAGGCCGAACTCAACGACCTCGAACGCGAGAGCACGTTTCACACGCTGGCCTTTGCGCTCGAAAACGGCGCGACGCTGGAGATCGCCACGACCCGTCCCGAATTGCTGCCGGCGTGTGTGGCGGTGTTCGTCCATCCCGACGACGGGCGCTTTGCCGCGCTCGTCGGGCAGCAGGCGCGCGTGCCGCTCTTTGGCCAGTGGGTTCCCATCCTGGCCGATCCCGGCGCGGACCCGGAGAAGGGCACGGGCGCGGTGATGTGCTGCACCTTCGGCGACACGGCAGACGTGGCGTGGTGGAAGACGCACCGGCTGCCGCTGCGCATGGCGATAGATCGCGCCGG
>JAAZNO010000600.1 GCA_012798275.1 Chloroflexota bacterium | reverse complement strand
TTTTGTGGGGCTTTGCAGGCGGGCGTAGCCCGCCTGCAAAGCCCCTATTTTTTTCTCCCCCTCCCCGACGGCACGCCGTTGGGGAGGGGGCAGGGGGTGGGGCAAAAGCTACAATTCACACAAGTTCATCCATCGCCGGCTAGCCATCTGGCGCCAGGCTGAACAGCTACCACACATTTTCATTCTTGGATGAGGTACGCCAGCACATGGCATCCCCTCGGAAAATAGACGAATCAGCGAATAAGACTTCCTTACTTCCTACTCCCTTACTTCCTACTCCCTTACTTCCTACTCCCTTACTTCCTACTCCCTTACTTCCTACTCCCTTACTTCCTACTCCCTTACTTCCTACTCTCGTACCCCAACTTCACGTCCTCTCGCACCCGCAGACCGATGTCCGGCAGGCTGCGCGCGATTTCGGCCAGGGTCTGCCCCGTCTCCGGATGACGCAGGTCGGGTGCGAGGTCGGCCAGCGGCGCGGCGATGTGTGAATAGCGCAGCAAATCGGGATCGGGGATGTGACGCGCTCCCAGGTCGAACACCGCCTCGTCGTACAGCGCGATGTCCAGGTCAATCGTGCGCGGCGCGTTCTTGTCCGTCGTGCGGACGCGGTCCAGCTCGCGCTCGATGACCTGTAACTGCGCCTTCAAGTCCGCCGCCGGGAGATCGGTCTCGATGAGTGCCGCGGCATTGAGGAAATTCGGCTGATCCGTCTTGCCCACCGGCGCGGTTTCATAGACGGGCGAGACGGCCAGCACACGGCAAACCTTCGCCAGGCGCCGCACCGCCTCCGGCAAGGCCCGCTCCGGGGCGATGTTGGAGCCTAATGCGATGAAGGCGCGCGCCATTCAGGCCGCCTCGCGCTCGCGGTGAATCTCCACGCCGACGGAGCGGGCGAAGCGCAGCGCGCCCGGCTTTTCCACGCGCACGTCCACCGCCGCCACGTGCGGGTCCTCCAGGCAGAGGGCCGCGATGTCGGCCGCCAGCTTCTCCACCAGGAAGAAACGCGACGCCTCGACCCTCTCGATGACGCGCTTAGTGAGCGTGCGATAGTTCACCGCGTCCTCGACGGCGTCCGACGTGCCGGCAGCGCGGGTGTCGGTGTACAGCACGATGTTGATGAGCACGTCCTGCCGGTTGCGTCGCTCCTCATCGTTGATGCCGATGATCGTCCTGAGTAGCAGATCTTTGATGAGAATTTGATCGTACATGGCGTCTCCTCTAAAAATTAAGAGCCGTGAGTAGAGAACCGTCGCAGCTTTCGATCACGACTCACCACTCACGACTCACATTTTTGTAATCGGTGGTATGCCAGGGGAACGTGTTAATTCATCGGAACATAGCGAATCGGCGAATCAAAAAATCCATTACCCCTTACCCTCCCCCGTTTGACAGGTGCTCGCCGCCGGTCACGTGCACCACCTCACCGGTCACGAAATCCGAGCGCAACAGGAAGCGCAGCGCTTGGACGATGTCTTCCGGCGATCCCCACCGCCGGGCGGGCACCTGCGCGGCCTTGCGTTCCAGATAGGCCTGGTCGCGCCCCGGCGGCGGCAGAATCAGCCCCGGCGCGATGGCGTTGACCTGAATCTGCGGAGCCAGCGCCAACGCCAGGCTTTGGGTCAGCGCGATGATCCCCGCCTTGGTCAGCGTGTAGGCGATGTGATCGGCGCCGGGTCGCTCGCCGCGCCAATCGGCGAGGTTGACGATATGGGCGCGGCGCTCGCGGCCCACCTGTGCGGCAAACGCCTGACTCAAGAAGAACGGCGCTTTCAGGTTGATCGCGAAGTGACGGTCCCAGTTCTCCTCGGTGGTGTCGTCCCAGTTGCCGTGCTCAAAGATCGCGGCGTTGTTGACGAGGATGTCCAGCGGCCCAAAAGGCGCTGCCGCGCGCTCGATGAGCGAACGCGCGGCAGCGGTCTGACTGAGGTCGGCCTGCAGAGCGCACGCCGACCCGCCCTGTGCGGCGATTTCCGCGATCACATCCTCGGCGGAGCCGGCCGAATGCCCGTAATGGACGATCACCCGCACGCCCTCCGCCGCCAGCGCCAACGCCAGCGTCCGCCCCAGGCGCACAGCCCCGCCGGTGACCAGCGCGACTTTGCCCTGGAGTTCCACGGTCAGGCCGCCTGCCCCTTGAGCAGCCACCCGGCCACTTGCACGAGGCGCCGGGTCATCACACGCACCGCTTCCAGTGTGGCCTCGGCGACTTCCGGCTGTTGGGGATCGGCGGTCGCGCTCACCCCATAAGGATTGCCGCCCGCAGCGTAGAACGCCGGGTCGGTGTAGCCCGGCGGGACGATGATGCTGCCCCAGTGATAGAAGGTGTGGTACAGCGCCAGCAGCGTGCTCTCCTGTCCGCCGTGCACATTCATCGCGCTGGTGAAGGCCGCCACCGGCTTGTTGGACAGGCTACCCTGGAGCCACAAGCCGCCGAGCGTGTCAATGAACTGCTTCATCTGCGAGGCGACGTTGCCGTAGCGAGTGGGGGTCCCGAAGAGGTAAGCGTTGGCCCATTCCATATCGGCGGGGGAGACGACCGGCACGTCGCGCGTGGCATTGACGTGCGCCCGCCAGGCGGGGTTGCTGTCAATAGCCGCATCGGGGGCGAGTTCCGCGACCTTGCGCAGTCGCACCTCGGCACCGGCCGCTTCCGCCGCCGCTTTAGCCGCCAGCGCCATTTGGTAGTTGGTGCCGGTAGAGCTGTAGTAGACAATCGTGAGTTTCACCTGTGACATTCCAAAACCTCCCGGATTAAGATATATCCAATATTATAATCTATCTTATTGAGTTTTGCAAGCTCCTGCCTCCTCAAATAGGGCTCATCCATGCTTTGACTAGAACCGCACGAAGGGGTGTAAAATGGTAAGCAACAGTCATTGGAGGTGTACCGAGGGGAGTTTCAACCGTGACCACCATCGATCTTTTAACCAAATTGCAGGAAGTACCCGATGTCCGGCGGCGCGAGGGGCGGCTTCATCCTCTGGCCAGGTGAAGGGGTGAGGGGGTGAGAGGGTGAGAGGGAGAGTGACATCCGTGATCGCCTACTGGTTGGAAGTGCAACTGGGCACGGCTCCGCCGGATTATGTCGAAATGGACAAACGCCATAGGCGAGTGGAAAAACGGGAGTATTGGTGGACGGCCAGTTCCCAATTGTCTGATTCTCTCCACCCCTTATGTGTGGTTATGTCTGGTGTAGGCGATAGCAGCCGTTGCCACTGACATAGCCTTTGCCAACATGCAGCCACTGTCCCAACCAGAGATAGGGTAGGAGGGGGCGCAGCGCTTCGCCACTGTACCAGCCATTGCCGATGAAACCTTCAACGTTATAAACGCCCGACGCTTGAGAGCGTCGGGCATAGCTCAACCATTGCGTTTCGTGATGATCTAACCGCACAGCATCGGCAGCATCCAGCAGCGGTCCCCATTCGTCGTGCGGCCATTCCCCGCCGCCGTGTACTTCGCTAAGGATGCGCAGCCGGATCCGTCCCATTCCCTGCTCGGCTCCCTGTTGCACCGCGGCGATTATCGCCGGCAGCTGCCGCAGCGCCAGATCGGCGATGAGGGTAAGGGTGAAGACCCAATTGCTTCCCGCTAGAAGCTGCGTGCGGCGATCACGCTCATCCCAGAGCACATAAGCGCCGGGCGCCTCATCGCCCAGCAGCCGGCGTGCAGAGTCTTCCGAACATACAGATATCGGGGCGCCGGCAGCCCTCGCGGCAGCGGGTTGGCTCCGGGCACCAGAACTCACTGAGCCACCAGAGGAGGGCCATCCGCAGCAGGTCGCCTTTGTAAGGGGGGACGGTGGCGGCTTCGAGAGTTTCGAGCTCGAAGCGCAAAAGGGCAAGGGGCAGAGCAGCAAGAATGGGCAAGGTTTCACCGCCTCTGCCGTGCGTGATCGCGCACAGCCTGCAGGTTGATGATCTCAGCAACCTCGAAGCGTGGCGGGAGGCTGCCGGGCACCGAACGCAGACGCAGTACCGGAGGGAAATACCCCATGCGCCCGTGTAGTTCTGCCAAAAGTGCTATCGCGATCACGTTCAATGTTGGCGGATTGACGAGCAACGGCAGGGTCTGCCATTCGGTGGGTGTGAGTTCCAACTGGTCAATCAACGCCGCAACCTGCTGGGTAAAGGACTGCGCCGGGTCGAAATGCGTGGGGATATCCAGCACGCGCTCGACCAGTTGGTTGGTCAGCGCTTCTAATTGCGCAAGCTGCGCGGCGGTCAGGGGGTGAGAGAAGTTGAGAATGAGCATTGACTTAACCTTGTGTCGTGGATTGTGCCGCAGCGAACGCGGTCAAAAAACCTTCAGGTGTGACGATCTGTACACGGTTGACTGTGCCCAGAACAAGCAGGTCGGCGTCTGTCGTGATAATATAGCAGGCACTTCCGGCAAGGGCGCAAGCGATGAATTTGTCGTCTTTGGGATCGCGCGTGAATGCTGGAATATCGCCCAGCGCGGGTAAGAAAATTGCCTTGAGCAACAGCGTCTCAAGCAGCACTTTCCCGGCTGCCCGTGTGATGAAGCGCTGGATGTTGGGACGCGCCAGCACGTCCTGTAACTCAGTCTGCAGTTCTGGCGCACTCACCACCTGGATGCTATCGCCGAGCCAAAGGTCCTCAACCAGCGTGCGGATGGCGGCGCTTGGGCGAATCAGATAGCGGATCCAGACGCTGGCATCAATAACGACCCGACTCATTCTCTGGATGTCTTACGTTCCGCAGTTTCGCGCGCCACGGCTTCGCGCGCTTCTTCGATGAGCGCTTCGACTTCCTCGTCACTGAGCTCGGCGGCGCGGGCAGCACTCTCGGCCGCGGCCTGCCGGAGCTGTGTCAACAACAGTTCCCGCTCCGCCGCGAGCAAAGCCTGATAACGCGCGAAGGCCACGATGGCGACTTTCGGGGCGCCGTAGCGCTCGACGATCACCTCGGATCCGGTCAGTGCGCGTTCCATGATCAGGCCGAAGTTCTGCTGCACTTCGCTGGATTTTAGACTTACTGGCATAGGGTACTCCTTCGCATATGTTATATAACTTGTGTATCTTATCTAACTTTAGCACACAACGGCGAAGAAGTCAAGCACGAGGCGATTTCGGATGCGACAAAGTCCGCTGCCCCAAAGCCTGCAGTGTGTGGTTGATGGCCTCACGCACGGCGCGGACCTCGTGCGGGAACCAGGCGCGCAGTACGGGCGCGAGCTCCACGCGCTGTTCATGTGCGATGGTCTCCAGCACGCGGAGTTTGATCTCCCGGTGAATGTGCTCCAGGCGCGACCAAACACACTCCGGCTGTTCAGCAGCAGCCCAGTCCGCCAGCCACGCCAGCACCTTCTGGGCCCTCATAGCGTGTCTGTTCTGCTTTCTTGAGGCACAACGCGCCGCGGCACAGGAGGCTACGCTGACCTGTGGAGACGTTCGGCGACGTCTCCAGCAAGAACATCAGCGCAACCTACTGCAGTGGCTGGCGGAGGCACTTCAAGAGGGGCGCGCTGTTGACTAGCTCTGCTCCCAATTGACTATTGAACCTGGGAAAGTGCAAGGATAGTGAGCTAACAAAACGCCCGCAGATAGCCAGATATTACCTGCTGTGCCATACCATGCTTCGGCCAGGATAAAAATACTTCCACCTGTCATGCCCAAGGCTATGATAAAGGCACGGTTGTTGCTCATAATTATCGTCCCCTCCCT
>JAAZNO010000599.1 GCA_012798275.1 Chloroflexota bacterium | reverse complement strand
GACACAGTATGCAGCGTTCCGGCGCGGAGGCGTTCGGTCAGGTCAGGGCGCTCGACCAGGTCAATGATGAGCCAGAGGTCAAAGGGGAAGGATCGGGCGCATTGTGGGCAAACAAGTTGCAGCGACTGGCAAAATGAAACGGTCATAGCCGGCTCCTCTTACAGGTCTTTTCCCCTTGGGCCTTACAAACGTGACTTCTTCAAGAATAGAGATCGGTGAGCCGTGAGTAGTCACCGTCTCTGCTCACGGCTGCCCCCTCACGCCACGTTCTCACGTTTCCACGTGCGCACCTTCACACGTCATCCCCCACGACAAATTATAGCACGCCTCTCTCCTTCAGCACCTTCACCATCGCGTTGACGACGTGAATGCCCTTCGTGCCGCGCCCGAAGGTCGCATCGAGCCCCGTCTCCGCGGCCATCTCCCGCGTGACCTGCGTCCCGCCAGCGATGAGGATCACCTTGTCGCGGATGCCGCGCTCGACGCACAGGTCCGCCAGCTTGCGCATCTGCGCGCGATGCACGTCGTTGTGGCTGATGATGGTGGAAATCAAAATCGCGTGCGCGCCGGTCTCGATGGCGGCGTCCACCAGCTTGCTCACCGGCACGGAGGTGCCCAGGTAGTGATACTTGACGCCGTATTTCTCGATCCCGCCGTGCTTGATGTCGAGGATCTCGCGCAGGCCCACGCTGTGCTCATCCTCGCCGACGGTCGCCGCGACGACAGTCAGCCCGACCTGTTTCACCGCCGCGCGCAGCTCCTCCTCCGGCAGAATGACTTCCTTCTCCGGGACCTTGAGCGTGCTCACGTCCACCGCAAACGGCACCTTGCCCTTCACTTCCAGGAAGCAGCCCTCGGCAGGATGCAGC
Source organism: Chloroflexota bacterium (assembly GCA_012798275.1). Classification (GTDB taxonomy): domain Bacteria; phylum Chloroflexota; class Anaerolineae; order B4-G1; family SLSP01; genus JAAZNO01. The sequence continues at coordinate 3,807 of JAAZNO010000599.1, read as the reverse complement.
ACCTGGAGGTTGACGACCTGCGGGTCTTCCAGGCCCAGCCGCTGCGCCATCTCGATGCCGTACGCGGCGGCGAAATCCTCCGGCAGGGGGACGAAGAATTGCAGCAGGATGACGCCGTCGCCCGCCCATTCGGCCTCCGGTTTGATCTGGCCGCCCTTGCGATAGGGATAGGTCGCTTCCAGCCGCTTGTGGACGTTGTCCTCGGGGTCGAGCTCGTCAATGTAGACGATCTTTTCCGGCTTGCAGAGCGTGCAGCCGCCGATGAGGTCGCAGGGACGTTCCAGGCCCTCCGGCAGATGATTGTCGCCGAAGTGACTGCACACCGGCGCGAGATAATCGGGGTCGCGGGGGACGATCGTGTCCGCCGCCACGCCGCCCTTGCCATCGCGCGCGATGCCGTCACCGTGGCGCTCCGGGTATTTGGCCGAATCCACGAAGAAACCGCGCTCCACGGCGGCGAAGTACCCGCCGATCTCCAAAATCTCCTCCAGGAAGGCGACCGCGCGGATTTTCAGATCGCGCACCATCTCGCCCAGGGGTCCCTCACGATTGATGGTGAGCAGCTCCTGGATGCCATCGAGCGCGGCCCAGGTCTGCTTGACGGTCTGGATGCCACGGATGTTGTTGTAATGCCACGGCACGTTGCGGCCCTCGTCGGGCGTGATGGTGCTCTGGATGTCGGCGCGGGTGAGCATGGAGATGAGCGTGTCAATCGTGTGCGTGCGGATGGCCTCTTCGATGTCGGCCTCGATGTAGCGCGTGTTCTGCTGTGCGCGCATCTTGTAGTCGGAGAAGAAATCGCGCAGGGCCACGGCGTAAGGCAGGTCATACCAGAGTTTGGGCGCGGGCGGCGCGTCCGGCGGGACGGTCGAGAGGCCGATGAGCTCCCTGTCCATCCCCACCGCCACGGAGAAGGCGCAGTTGATGCCGTGCTGCACCAGCAGCTCCGGCATGACGAGCCAACCAGCCTTGGCGGTGGCGTTGGCGTTGTGGGCGCCGTCAATCTGGAAGATGCGCGCGCCCGCCATGACCCGCTTGGCCTCAGCGGCGTCCACGAACGAGCGGTACATGTTCACGTTGCGATAGAGCACGTTGTACTGCGGATCCTGGTGCGCGCCGTTGACCCCCTCCTCGGCAAAGAGCACGGCCACTTCTGGCCCGGCGACGCCGGAGACGTAGCTGTGGAAGTTGATGGGGCGGCCCACCTCTTCCTCGATCAGATCGCAGGCCTTGCGGCTGGCGCGGATTTGCTTGCGCGTGATCGGCACGCCGCCGACGCCTTCGGGCGTCCCTTCCAGCAGCCCGTCAATGTGGCTCTGACCGGTAGTGCGAATCACCATGAGGTGATCCGCGCCGTGCCAGGCCGCCATGCGCATCCGGCGGAGATCGTCCTCGAAGCGCCCCGAGGCGATTTCGGTGGTGACGACGCAGCTGGGTTGCGGGTCAATGTGGTCGAAATACTTGGAGGCGGGCAGGCCGATGCTGTTCTTGAGCGGCCTGGACATATTGCGATAGTGGAACGGGCCCATGTCCACGCCCTCCGGCGGCACCTCGCGCCAGGTCCAGCCCTTCCGCCGCGAACGGTAGTGCTCCAGGTCGGTCAGGATTTCCTCAATGTCGAGTTTTTGCTTGGGATCAAGTTGGTTAGTCATATTCTCCTTACCCCTACCATAGCCCCTGCAGGACTTCCTTGTCCTCCACAATCAACGCGGCGGCGGCGGGAATGTCCACACCGCGCTTTTCCGCGACCTTGAGGACCACATGCCCCGCGCCCTTGCCGAGCAGGCCCGCTTCCAGTACGCGGTTCACTACGCCCTGCGACGTGACGCTGTCAATGCCCATCCGCAGCAGCACTGAGCGCTCGATGGAAGGTGAGGTATGCGTGCGCGCCAGGTCCACCATCGGCGCGACGACCTGGTCGCAGAGCTCCCAGAAGCGCGTCTTCAACTCCTCGTCGCTCAGCTGCTCCAGCCGCGTGCGACGTTCCTCAAATTTGGCGATACGGTCTTCGGTCATGTTTGTACTCCTCAGTTGGTATTGTGGTTGCTGGGTGCTGGGTGCTGGGTGCTGGTGGCTGGTTACTGGTTACTGGTTGCTGGTTGCTGGTTACTGGTGGCTGGTGGCTGGTTACTGGTTGCTGGTTACTGGTTACTGGTGGCTGGTTGCTGGTTACTGGTGGCTGGTGGCTGGTGGTTGGTGGCTGGGTGCTGGTGGCTGGTTGCTGGTTGCTGGTTGCTGGTTGCTGGTTGCTGGGTACTGGTTGCTGGGTACTGGTTACTGGTTACTGGTTGCTGGTTGCTGGGTGCTGGGTACTGGTTGCTGGGTGCTGGTTACTGGTTGCTGGTTGCTGGTTGCTGGGTGCTGGGTGCTGGGTGCTGGCCCCCCCTTTACGCATTCCTCCTCACCCACGCCACCGTCTTCTTCACATCTGTCGCGAGGAACGCGACATCGTTGTCGGTCCACTCCGCGATGGGGAGGACGCTCGCCGCGTTCTTGAGGTACGAGCGGCGGAGCTTGTCCAGGTCCTGGACGCGGCCCTGCACCTGCGCCAGCCGCTCCGGGATAATGATGCTCACGCCGGGGATGCTCTCAGCGGGATCGCCGCGCCGCACTTCGATGCCATTGGCACGCGCAAACGCCAGCTGGCTGTTGTGATGCTTCCCCGCGCCGGTGTACTCGGTCTCCTGCACCACCACAATCTGATCCTCATCCATCTGCCGGGCCAGGGTGACGGCAGCGGTAAGGCTGATGTTGCCCGCCGGCCCCCGCTCGATCCCCTCGAGCTTGGTGAGCAGCTCCGTGATGTAGAACACCTCCCCCTGCGTCACCAGCTGGTACTCGTCCATGTAGCGCAGACTGCGTGCCGCGTTGCGCGGCACGTCCACGCGATCCGGCCACGTGGCGAACGGTACGCCGAAGCCCGTGTGTCCGGTCGTGAACGACTTGCGGTTGAAGTCGCGGTCGGAGGCCATGTGCAAGCCGCTCAAGTCCACCGAGCAGGCCACGATGCGCGTCCCGACGCAGCCAGCCTGGAGCAGCCCCCGCGCCGTGCCGGTGAGATTCCCGCCGCCCGCGTGCGTGATCACCACCGCATCGGGGTCCTTACCGTAGCGCGCCCGCACCTGTTCCGCGATCTCGTAGCCCAGGCTCTCCACGCCGCGAATGCCGAACGGCGTGTAGAGGCTGGCATTGAAGAAGCCGGTCTCCTCCAGCGTGCGCAGCAGCATGTAGAAGAGCTCCGGTCCGACGGAGAGCTTGAGTACCTCCGCGCCGTAGGCTTCACATTTGCGGCCCTTCTCCACGATTTCCGGCTGACCCACGCCCCGGCTGTCGAAGACCTCCTGGACGATGATGGCCTTGAGGCCGCGTTGCGCCGCCTGCGAGGCGACCGCCGCGCCGTAGTTGCCGCTCGTGGCGGCAATCATCCCCTGGTAGCCCTTGATCCACGCCTGATAGGCGCTGATGGCGGCCCGACGCGCCTTGAAGCTGCCGGAGGCGTTGGCGGCCTCATCCTTGAGCAGGATTGTCGCGCCCTTGCCCGGCTCGGAGATGCGGCGCACGGCGGCGGTGAGGTTGCGCAGCTCGAAGAGCGGCGTGTCGCCCACCTTCGTCTCCCGCTGAATGCGGCGGATGTCCTCCATCGTGTAGCCCGTTTCCGCCAGCATCCGCTCGTAATCGAAGGCGATGGGGCTCTGGATGTAGTCGTCGTAGTCAATGCCCAACGACTGCTTCATAATCTCGTTTTTGCGCGCCATCACGGCCGCGTAGGATGTGTCGTGTATTGTCATAGAATATCTCCTGGAAAAT
>JAAZNO010000598.1 GCA_012798275.1 Chloroflexota bacterium | reverse complement strand
TGGGACTCGGCGAGGGCTGGAATGAGGCCTTGCTCGACGCGCTCGCGCAGGCCAGCGGCGGCGTCTCCGATTTTATTCCGGAGGGGCAGCCGGAGACGGTGCTGAAGACGTTCCGGGAGCAGGTGCGCGGCGCTCAACGCACCGTAGTGCAGAATGCCCTGTTATTGTTGCGGCTGGCGCAAGGGGTGACGCCGCGCGCTGTGTGGCGCGTGCTCCCCATGATCAGCCTGCTGGGGCAACGTGCCCTGTCTGAACGCGACGTGCAGGTAACGCTGGGCGATCTCGAACGCGGACAGGGGCAGAGCGTGCTCGTTGAATTGCTGATTCCGCCAGTGCCTGCTGGCGCCTATCGGCTGGCGCAGGCGGAGATCGCCTACGACGTGGCGGCGCTGGGAGTGCGCAACGAGAAGGTCCGCGCGGACGTGGTGCTGACATTTTCCGCCGATCCGGCGCAGACTGCTGCCAGCGATGCGACGGTGTTGAACATCGTGGAGAAGGTCACGGCGCACAAGCTGCAGACGCAGGCGTTGGACGAGGCTGCCGCGGGCAACGTCGCCGGGGCCACGCGGAAACTGCGGGCTGCGGCGACCCGTCTCCTGGACCTGGGGGAGCCGGAGCTGGCGGCTGTAGCCCGCGAGGAAGCAGAGCGCCTGGAACAAGGGCAGGGGCTTTCGACGCCGGGGACCAAGAAGCTGCGCTACGAAACGCGCAAGTTGACGCGGAAGCTGGATGGTGAGAGCTAGAAGCTGGATGCTGGTTGCTGGTTGCTGGATGCTGGATGCTGGAAACTGGATGCTAGATGCTGGTTGCTGGATGCTGGATGCTGGATGCTGGATGCTGGAAGCTGGAAACTGGATGCTGGATGCTGGAAGCTGGAAACTGGATGCTGGAAACTGGATGTTGGATACCACACCCATTACCCATTACCCATCACCCATTACCCATTACTGATAGAGGAGGGACGCTATGGTCATTTGTTCTACTTGCGGGTCGCGGCAGCCGGATGGAGCTGCCTTCTGCGATGAGTGCGGCGCGGCTTTGAGCGCCCCGCCGGTCGCCGGCGGCGCTGCGCAGGGAATTCCTACCGTGATGGCGTCACTGTGCCCGGTCTGCGGGGCGCAGGTTGCGCCGGGAGAGCAATTTTGCAACAGCTGTGGCGCTTCCCTGGGAAGCGGCAGTGCACCCGCTGTGCCGATGGCCGCCGCGCCGCCACCGGGCGGGCAGGTCTGTGCGAATTGCGGCGCGGCGCTGGAACCCGATAGCGCTTTCTGCGACATGTGCGGGGCGCCGGTGCAGAAGGCTGCGCCGGGATTCGCTTCGGCAGCGCCGGCAATGCCGTCCGCATACGCGCCGCCGGCAGCGCCGGCAATGCCGCCCGCATACGCGCCGCCAGCCGTGCCGGCCATGCCGCCCGCATACGCGCCGCCGGCCGTGCCGGCAATGCCGTCCGCATACGCGCCGCCGGCAGCGCCAGCCATCCCGCCCGCATACGCGCCGCCGGCAGCGTCGGCGGACTATGGGCCCACCATGGCCGTACAGCCTGGACCGGCCTCTTACCCCTCGCCGGTGCCGGCCTCGCAGGGATTCCCTCAGCCGACGCCGCAGCCTTCGGCCTACGCGCCGCCTCCTCTCGCGCCCCGCGGCCGTTTGGTCGTCGTCGGCTCGAATGTCGCGTTGCCCTTTCCGCCAGGGAAGACGGAAATCATCATCGGGCGTGAGGATCCGGTCAGCGGCGTTTTCCCCGACATTGATCTGACCGATCACGGCGGCGACGAGGGCGGCGTCTCGCGTCAGCACGCGCGGATTTTGATCCAGGGCGAGAATTTTTTCATCGAAGATCTCAACAGCACGAATTTCACCTTCCTCAATCAGCAGAAGTTGCCGCCGCGCCAGCCGCAGGCGCTCAACAGCGGGGATGAAGTTCGTCTGGGGCGGGTCAAGCTGCTCTTTCAGGCTTGAAGGAGACGCCATGTGCTGGTGCACATCATCCAAAAATGAAAATGTGCGGTCATTGTTCAACCTGGCGTCAGGTAGCTCAACGGCGATGGATGAACCTTTGCAAGCTGTAGCTTTTGCCCCTCCCCCGGCCCCCTCCCCAACGGCGCAGGCGCCGTTGGGGAGGGGGAGAAGAAATAAGGGGGTTTTGCAGGCGGGCTACGCCCGCCTGCAAAACCCCACAAAAAAAGTTCCCCTTCCCCCCGCGCAGCGCGGGGGGAAGGGGCCAGGGGATAGGGGGCAAAAATTGATTCTTAATCTTTAGCAACTGTCAGGAAATCTTCCGTTTTTTTTAGTCAGTGGCTGAACAGTTACAGTGATTCGCTTTTTCGCTGATTCGCCTATTTCCAGGGGAGAAGATCACTTACGCATGACGCATTTTCCGAGGAGCCTTTTTGAACACGCCTGAGTCCATAGCGACGTCCCCCTCACCTGCGACGTTGCGCCCCGTGCTGCTGTTGCTGGGAATCGCCGCCGTCTTCATGGTGACGGGGGCAATCACCCTGCACCTGGCAAGCGCCAGCGGCGCCCTCGCCCCCCCCGTCAGCCCCCAACGGCTGATCGCCGTAGTCCTGGGCTGGAGCATCGCCTGGGGCGGCG
>JAAZNO010000090.1 GCA_012798275.1 Chloroflexota bacterium | reverse complement strand
TAGACGGCGCGGGACCCACAGCCCAGGCCTTTCAAAGCCAGCAAGTCCATTACATCCCTGATCTGAAGGCCACCGGCGAGAAAACCAGCGTGTGGGCCCCAGACTGGCGCAGCTGGCTGGGAATCCCGCTCCTCTTCGGCAATGAGAAATTCGGGATCCTGGTGCTCGCCAGCGCACGCCCCGATCAATTCGCGGAGGCCGACTTGCGTTGGACGTGCGCCCTCGCCGATTACCTCGTCGCAGCGCTCCGCAATGCCCGTTTCGCCGAATGGGCGCAGCGCGGCGTAGCGCGCCTCTCCTTTTTGCTGGAGACGGCGAGCACGTTGAGCACCTCGCTCAACAGCGAAGAAGTCCTGCAGCAGCTGCTCAATCTTACGCTTAAATATTTCCGCCCCGCCGCCGTCTCCATCGCTCTCGTCAATCCCGATGGCAGCGTCACCTTTCAAGCCGCGTCTGGCCAGGTAGCCGACAAAATGATCGGTCGGACCCTGCCGCCCGGCAAGGGCATCATCGGCTGGGTCGCCGAACATGGCCAGCCGGTGTGGGTTCCCCGCACGTACGCCGACCCCCGATTCCACGTCCAGACCGATCAGCAAACCGGCTTTCGCACCGAGGCCCTCTACGCTGCGCCAGTCATGCAAAAAGATCGCCCCCTCGCGGTGATCGAGATGGTCAACCCAGCGCAAGACATGGAATTGCAAGAGACGCGCGAAATCATGGCAGCCCTGGCTGCCCTGGCCGCGCCGGCGATCGAAAACGCCATCCTCTTCGAGCAAGTGTACCATGCCGAAGCGCGCTATCAACAGCTGTTCGACCACAACCTGGATCCGATCGTCATTCTGGATGAGGCCGGCCAGGTGCTGGACTTGAATCAGCCCGCCCAAGCACTGCTGGCGTCCGTCGCCTCACAGCCCGAAAAAGTCCTCGAAACCATAGGACTCAGCCACGACAGGTTTGCGGAAGCCAAAGCCAGACTGGAAACCCAGGCGCCCCTCATCTGGACCTACACCCTCCCCGGCGCTGGCGACGGGCAGGATCGCACCTTCAAAGCCCATCTCGCCCCCCTGCCCCACTATCGGCCCGAACCGAGCTACCAATGGCTGGCGCACGACATCACCGACCAGGTAGCGCTGGAAACAATGCGCGAGCAGCTCTCCAACATGCTCATCCACGACCTGCGCGGCCCGCTGAACAGTATCATCAACAGCATCGAATTGGTCCGCACCGCCTGGCAACAAAAAGACCTCACCATGCCCATCGAGCAGCTGCTGCACATCAGCCTGCGCAGCGCCCAACGGATGGACCGCCTGATCACCACCATTCTCGACACCGCGCGGCTCCGGCAAGGCGAACGGCCCCTCTCCATCACCACCTTCGACCTGGCCGCCCTGGTGCGCGAGGCCGAGGAGATCAGCCAACCGCTGTTGACCCATAGAAAGCAGACCCTCAGCCTGCGCCTGCCGCCCACCCCGCTCATGCTGCAAGGCGACCTGGATCTGCTGCGCCGGGTCCTCACCAACCTGCTGAGCAATGCCATCAAATTCACCCCCACCGGTGGCAAAATTGAGCTGGAAATAACGGAAAATGACGAAAACTTCCAGTTCTCCGTGCGCGACAACGGCCCCGGCATCCCGCGCGACGAACAAGAACGCATCTTCGATTTGTACACGCGCGGCGCCAGCGTCAGGCAAATCGAGGGTTCCGGCATAGGTCTGGCCTTCTGCAAGCTCGCCGTCGAAGCGCATGGCGGGCGCATCTGGTTCGATAGTGCTCCCGGCGAGGGTGCGACGTTCACCTTCACCATTCCGCGCGCCCTCCCCCCTGACCTTACTTGAGGCAACGCCCTGATGACCGAAAGACTCTACTATACCGACGTCACCTGCAAGGACTTCACCGCGCACGTCGAAGCCCAACAGCAGACTCCCCAGGGCCCGGCCGTGCGCCTCGATCGCACCGCCTTCTATCCCACTTCCGGCGGACAGAGCCATGACACGGGCACGCTCAACGGTGTCCCCGTGCGCGACGTCTGGGCCGACGCCGGGGGCCAGATCTGGCATCTGCTGGAGCGCCCGCTCGACGGCGTCACCGTGCACGGCAGCATTGATTGGGACGTGCGCTTCGACCACATGCAACAGCACACGGGACAGCATCTGCTCTCCGCCGCCTGCGTGCGCCTGCTGGGAGCGAACACGCTTTCCGTCCACATGGGCGCTGCGCTCAACACCGTGGACCTCGATCTGCCGCAGTTGAGCTGGCAGGACGCCTTCCGCGTCGAGGATGAGGTCAACCGCATCCTCCACGAAAACCGCCGCGTGAGCGTGCAGCTGGCAGGCGCAGAAGCCCTGGCGGATTTCAAACTGCGCCGCGAACCTGCCGTCAGCGGCGTGATCCGCATCGTCCAGATCGAAGGCTACGACGCCACCCCCTGCGGCGGCACGCACACGCCATTCACCGGCCAGATCGGGCTGCTGAAGCTGACCGCGATCGAACGCTACAAGGGCGGCGTCAGGGTGACGTTCCTCTGCGGGACGCGCGCGTTGCGAGATTACCGCCGCGCGTTGCAGCTCCTCCAGCAATTGGGAGGCCAGCTCAGCGTGGGGGCGGACGACCTTCCCGAAGCCGTGGCCCGCCTGCAGGAGGAGAACCGCGACCTGCACCGCTCCCAACAGCAAGCGCGGCAAACCCTCGCCGAGATGGAAGCGCAGCAGCTGTGGCTCACCGCCCCACTCCAGCAGGGCCGGCGTCGAATCGTGGCGCATTGGGAAGGACGTCCCTTCGGCGAGCTCCAGGCGCTGGCGCGCCGGCTGCGAGATCTGCCCGGAACTGTCGCCTTCCTGGCGACCACCGAGGGGGAAAATGTGCGGCTGATCTGCGCGCGCGGCGAGGACGTCCCGCAGCTGGACGCCGGAGCTTGCGTCCGCGCGGCGACGGCGGCGCTCGGCGGTCGCGGCGGCGGCACGCCGGCCATGGCGCAAGGCGGGGCCCCGCGCTCCGATCCCGAAACGATCCTCGCGGCCCTCAACAAAGCCCTGGACGAAACTGAATTTCAGGCTGAGTGAGCAAGACTATGCAAGAAATCGCGCCCAACCTCTTCATGGAAAACCGTTTTCCGCCCTACAACCTGGGGCTTATCGTCACCGGGCACGGCGTGATCGCCATTGACGCGCCGCCGCGTCCAAACCATGCCCGCGCGTGGCTCGACGAAGTCCGCAGCGCCTGGAGCGAACCGCGCTTCCTGGTCCTCACCGACGCCCGACCCGAACGGCTTGTCGGCGCGGCGCTCTGGCGCGTCCCCCTCATCACCGCCGAGGCGACCGCGCGTTGCCTGGCCGCCTTCGATGACAAAACCTGGCCCGACATGCTCGCCGGCGTCGGGCAGGCATTCCCCGACGAGCTGGAGCTGCTCGCCTCGCTGCTTCCCCCGCGCCCCACGTTCGTGCTTACCGCGCCGATGCAGCTGCACTACACCTCGCCGCCATTGCGGTTCGAATGCCTCAGCGGCAGCGCTGCCGGCGCGTTGATGCTCACAGCTGCGGCGCAGAAAGTGCTCTTTGCCGGCGACACCGTCGTCGCGGACCAACCGCCGGAGTTACCGCGCACGCCGGATTTCGACGCCTGGCTCAAGACGTTGAGCTTGTTGGGACGACGGAAAGAGATCCAGTGGATTGTGCCGGGGCAAGGACCGCGAGCCCTCTTGCGGGGAGAGCTGGAGACTCAACAGGAATTCATGCGCACGCTGGAGCACCTGGCAGCGCGCCTCTCGCGCAAAGGGGACGGCAATGAAGGGGTCGCGCAGGCGGCCGCCGAGCTGCAACAGGCCTTCTATCCACACGCCGCACACGGCTCAGCGATCTACAGGACGCTACGAGAAGGGGTGGAATGGCTGACCGCGCAGAAGCGCGCGCAGCGTCTGGAAGCCGCGGCCCGACGCGCGGCAGTTCACCCAGAGGCGGCGGAAGCGCTCCCCGACGTCGGGGAGACGCCGGAAAGATAAGCGCAGGCGTAGCGTAGCGCCGCTCGCGCCGAGGAGGCCTTATTCGCCGCGCGGTCGCCCGACCAGAGCTGGCGCCACACGCGCCGTTCGCCGGGCGCCGCCAACGCGATATACGTCAATCCCACCGGCTTGAGGGCCGTCCCGCCCCCCGGTCCGGCAATGCCGGTGATGCCCATGCCGATTTCGGCGCCGGTGAGCACCTGCACCCCCGACGCCATCTCCAGCGCCACCTGCGCGCTGACAGCGCCCCACCGTTGAAGGCTCTCCGCCCGCACACCGAGTAGTCGCTGTTTCATCGTATCGGCGTAGACCAGCACGCCGCCGAGGAAGTAAGCCGAGCTGCCGGGGATCTCCGTAATCAAATGCCCTAACAGCCCTCCCGTGCACGATTCCGCCACTGCCAGCCGCCAGCCCCGCGCCTGCAATAACTCGCCGAGACATTCCGCCTCATCCATAGAGATGCTCCTGATGCGACCCACTCCTCACTTCCGCAATCGCCCCTGCACCGTCTGCAACAGAGCGTCCGCCTGCAACGAAACCAGATTGAAGCATTCGCCGCCGAGATGATCCGCCAGGCTCTGCGCCAGGCCCTGATCAAAACGCGCGTCTTCCATGTTGACCACCACCGAGCGCACGTCGGCGTCCCGCAGTTGCTCCGCGATGAGATAGGCTTCCTCTTGCGGCGGCATGTCGCCCATGGAAACATTGCCCGCGCCGTCGGTCAGGATCACCAGCAGCGGCTCCAGGTCGGGGTGACGCAGGAGCTCCTGCTGGATCGTGTGCGCCGCCAGCCACAAACCGGCGGAAAGCGGCGTCTTCCCTCCTACCGGCAAGTCCTGCAACCGCTTTTGCGCCAGTTCGACGCTGTTAGTCGGCGGCAACGCCACCATCGCCCGATCCTTCTGGAAGACGATCAGCCCCACGCGGTCCCGCCGCTGATAGGCATCCGTCAGCAGCGACAGCACCGCGCCTTTGGTGGCCTCCATGCGCTCCTCCACTGCCATGGACCAGGAAGCATCCACAACAAACAGCACCAGGTTTGCGGCGCGACGCACGCGCACCTTGCGCTGATAATCATGGGAACGCACCTGCAACACCGGACCCTGGGGCATCGTGGCGTGACGCTCACTCTGAAAGGGGGCCGCCGCGCGCAAGGTAGCATCCAGCGCCAGGTCCGAAGGGTCGCGCGGCGAAGGCCGCGCGCGGACATACCGTCCGCGCTTGAGCGTGGTCACCGTGCGGCTACGCCGGCCGCCGGAGCGCCGCTCCTGGCGATCCATGGGCGTTTCCAGCCGTCGGGGGTCGAAGAGCGCCCCGATCTCCGTGGACCGGCCGCCGTCCCACCAGGCTCCCTCGCTGGTCCATTTGGGGATCGCCTGCATCGCCTGTTGCTCCTGAGGCAACGAAGTCTCCGGTGCGACTTCGGGTTCACCCTCAGGAGGCGTCAGACTTTTTTTGGCGTCGGCTCTCCTGCGCCTGCAGGCTGCATCTCCGAAGGACGGGGCAGCTGCTCTTCCGTCTGTTTGCGCGCCTGCGCCAGGCGCTTATCGAGCGACTCCAGCGAGGTCTGCACCTCATCAAAGGGCTTACGCTTAAGGCGATGCGGCAGGGCAAGCTGCGCTGCCAGGACGATGTCCATGTCGGTGAGGCGGGTGCGCCCTTCCCAGGCGGCGTGAGCCGTCGCCGTCTTGAGGATGACGAGATCCGCGCGGTGCCCATCCACGCCCAGGTCGGCC
>JAAZNO010000089.1 GCA_012798275.1 Chloroflexota bacterium | reverse complement strand
CTCAGCGCGGACCTTTTCCGCCAGCGCGACGGCCAACCTCATTTCGGCGACGGTGCGGCGCATCCCCAGCTGCCCGGTGATGAGCAACCCCTCAGTGTCGAAGAGCTCGTGTTCCGCGAAGTGCAGCTCGGCCTCCTGAACAGGTGTCGGCGCCTGCCCGTTGTAGCGGAAGATCAAAGCCCCCACCTGGATGACGTAGTAGAGCGCGAGCGCATGTCGGTCGGGCGCGATTTGGGAGCCGTCCACGCCGATGATGACGCTGCTGGGCGCGGGGGCGTCCAACGCCTCCAGGCGGCTGGTCAGGGGCAGGTCCTGCAACGGAAGGGCGACTTCCTCGCCGGGGCGGTCTGGCGGAGGAGTCCGCTCGCGTAAGGCGGCGGGCGAGGGCGCGGTTTCCAGCCACCGCAGCACGTCCGTCAGCTCGGCTTCGGCCTGTTGCTGATGTTGCCGGGCCTGCTGACTCAGTGCTTCGATCGCCGTCCTCAAGCGTTCCAGGTGTAACATGCCCTGCATTATAGCCCAGGTGGGGATGACGGCAATGGCGTTGGAGACGGCGTTTGCTTCCCGCGCGAGTTATCCCAAATTCCTTGAATTTTGGGATTTCCCTATTGCAAAATTTGGGAAACTAGTCTATAATGTGGGAGTAAGTGGGGAGAGATGGGTGATTGTGGGGACTGTGCCCCTCTCCTGGCGTTGCTCACAACCGCTGCGGGAGCTCGATTTCCATGTTCCTGGGTCAGGCACTCTATTCACTCGATGAGAAGGGGCGCGTCATCATCCCCTCTCGCTACCGCGAGATTTTGGGAGAGCGTGTGATCATCACGCGCTCGTTCGACCCCTGCATCACATTATACCCCATGGAAGTGTGGGAAGAACTTGCCCGGAAAGTCAACGCGCTTCCCATGACTTCCATTCCCGGACGCGCTTTGCGGCGCTTCCTCTTTGCAGAAGCAACGGATGTCCTCCCCGATCGTCAGGGACGCATTTTGTTGCCCGAGCGGCTGCGGGAACATGCCGGCCTGGACGTAGCCAGCGAGGTGTTGATCATCGGGCTGGATCAGTACCTTGAGTTTTGGAACCCCAAACGCTGGGCAGAACAGAATGCCCGTGAGCTGGCCATGATGGAGGAAAACCCGGCGTTATGGGAGAATCTGCAGATCTGAGCCTCGTCTCTGCCGGTCAGCATCTGTCGGTGTTGCTGGCAGAAGTGCTGACCGGGCTGGCGGTCACCTCCGGCGGGACGTACATTGACGGGACGGTTGGCGGTGGAGGACACGCTGCGGCGCTGTTGGAAGCCAGTGCGCCTGATGGGCGGCTGTTGGGGCTCGACAGAGACCCGCAGGCCGTGACGCGGGCGCAGGCGCGACTCCAGCCTTTTGGCTTGCGGGTGCGCCTGATCCATGAGAGCTACGCGGCCCTGGAAGCCACGGCGCACCGCGAGGGCTTTTTCCCCGCCGACGGGGTTTTGTTGGACTTGGGATTTTCATCTTACCAGATAGACGACCCACAGCGCGGTTTTGCTTTCCGGCATGAGGGGCCGCTTGACATGCGCTTCGACCCGACGGCGGGCGGGCTGACGGCGGCGGAGCTGGTCAACGACCTGCCGGAAAGCGAGCTGGCGGCGTTGTTGTGGCGTTACGGCGAAGAGCCGCGCAGTCGCGCCATCGCCAGGGCCATCGTCGCGGCGCGACCGATTCATAGCACCGCGCAGTTGGCCGGGGTGATTGTCGCCGCGACCGGGCGCACGGGCTCGCGTTCTCTGCATCCCGCGACCCGCAGCTTCCAGGCCTTGCGGATTGCGGTCAACGGCGAATTGGAAGCTCTGGAGACGGCGTTGCCGCAGGCGGTCAACGTGCTGCGCGCCGGGGGGCGGTTAGCGGTGATCACCTTTCATTCCTTAGAGGATCGCATCGTGAAGCGCTTCTTCCAGCAGGGGGTGCATCCCTGCATTTGCCCGCCAGAGGCGCCGGTCTGCACGTGCGGACGACAGCCGACGCTGCGGCTGATCACGCGCAAACCGCTCACGCCGGGAGCTGCCGAGCTCGCGGCGAATCCGCGCAGTCGCAGCGCGAAATTGCGGGTGGTGGAGAAGATTTGAGATGAGCGTCACCTGGCAGAAACGCACCCACGGGGTTCAACGGCGACAGGAGGCCTTCGACCGCGCGTTGGCGCGCGTGTTTTTGGTGGTCGTGGTGATAGCGACGCTGCTGGCGTCGCTCTACCTGGCCGTGGTGGCGCACAACACCCGGCTTTCGGGGCAGGTCTGGCAAATGGAGCGGGAGCTGGTGGAATGGCAGCGCAAGAATGAGTGGCTCACGGTGGAAACTGCCCGCCTGAGCAGCATTCCGGTGCTGCAGCAGCGTTCGATCGCGCTGGGGTACGTGCCGGCGGAGAACGTGCAGTATCTGGTCTTGCCGGAGCCATGAGATGTTGCGAGGTCCAGAAGTTCGCCTGCGCTTGATTGTGCTGCTGTTGGGGGCCCTGGTGCTCCTGATCGTGGGGCAGCTGGTGCGTCTCCAGGTCTTCGAGCATCGGCGATATGTGGTGGAGGCCAAACAGCTGCTTGAACGGCAGTACTCGCTGCCCGAAGAGCGGGTGGGCGACTTGTTCGACCGGAACGGGGATTTGCTGGTGGGCAACCTCCCGGTCTATGACGTGGACGCTTACCTGCAGCGCGAATATCACGCCGAAGCGTATGCCCCGCAGCTGGCGGTGTTGCTCAATCGGCCAGAAGCGGAATTGCAGACGGCGCTCACCTTCCCGGAGGGGGAGCCGGCGACGAGTGTGTGGCGTCCTCTGGCGCGGGAGGTGACCTCGGACACGGTGCGCCAGGTGCAGGAGTTGGAGCTGCCCTGGATTGTTTTCGTTCCTACCTGGAAACGGTATTACGCGGAGGGGGCGCTCGCGGCGCACGTGTTGGGGTTTGTGAATGCCGACGGCAATGGCTACGGGATTCAGGCGGATCAATGGCCGCTGTTGTTCGTCCCCCAGCAGCGGTCGGAAGGCCAGGTCTCCGGATTCAATGAGCCGCTGCCCGATGAAGTGGCGGGCCGTTCGGTGACGCCGGTTCGGGGGATGGACTTGCGGCTGACCCTCGATCGCACCCTCCAGGCGTATATCGAGGG
>JAAZNO010000597.1 GCA_012798275.1 Chloroflexota bacterium | reverse complement strand
GTATGCAAGTCAAAGATGGTCATAGAGCAACCTCCAGATTATTCCCATTCCCAGCGGATGGGATTCCAGACTTCACCACATTCGCCGCTCAACAGCGGGTCGAGAAAGCGCTGTAGTGCTTGAGTAGCTGCAGCGAGAGATGGGTATTCCAGACCCGTCTGTTCACACAGGCGGCGAAAGGGGAGCGACCAGGAAGCCGGTGGGGACGGCATCCGTTGCGGCAGGGGATGAGTGCCGCGTTTTGCGAAGGTGGCTTGCAGAGCCTGGCGCAACGTCCCGGCGCGCAGACCTCCCCAGTGCGCCATCAACAGAATATCCACCCAGTCGCGCACCCGGCTGCTTTCGCCAGAGATATACAGGCGGGTGAGCGCATGGACTTTTTCGGCAATCTGCTGCGAGAGCGGATACGCCGGTATGGTCACTGGCGCAATCCCCGCGAAGGCCAGCAAGGGCGGGGCGGTTAGCAAGTCGGCAGCTTCAATGAGCGGGTCGCCAATGCCTGCATCCACATGAAACGCCTCAAACAACCGCCCATCAAGCAAGCTCTGCACAGGGAAACGCAAATCGGCCGGTTGCTCCGGGCGCGCCACCTCAAAGGTGAACCAATCGCCCAAATCGCGCAAAACCCCGGCGACCAGGACGCGGTGAACGTCCCGCACCGGCAAAGACTGACGCAAGAGCAGGTCAATATCCTGCGTGGTGCGGGCGCGCTCGGGCAGTAAGTACCCAGGCTCCCGGTTGGGCGGTAACCAGGCGGGCCAGAAAGCGTTCAAAAGCCACCATTTTGCGTAACCGCGCCAGCGAGGTCCCGGACGTCACGGCCTGCTGCCGCAGGCGGTCTTCCAGCGCGCGGCGAAAAGCCGCACTACTTTCATAGGGCGTTGGACTCCTCCAGGGCCGATTGGATGACAGCGACAATGTATCCTCCGCGCTGTTGCGCCGCGGTGTGCAGCGCGGCGGCGCTGACCAGGCCGCGCGCTAACGCTTGCTGCACAGCCTGGCGGACCCATTCCTCAGCCACGCCGGAGCGCAGCACATCTACGAGGGTGCGCGGCACGGTGGTGACGGGCAACCCTTGGCGGGTGGTGACTTCCTCGGGGCTAAGGTGGGCGGTGTGAAAGCGGACGCCCGGCAACCGGCGCGAGGCGGTGCGCAGCACGGTGAGGTGAATTTCGGTGGGCAGCAGGTCGGTCAGGCCGTAGAGCAGGAGGGCGCTTTCGTGCGAAACGACCGCCTTTTCTCCGGCGGCCAGCCAGGCGATGAACAAGTCGGCGTGCGGCATTTCCGGGAAGTGCGCCAGGCGATAGACGCCGCGGCGTAGCCGCAGGAAGCGGCCGCTTTTGACATGGTGGGAGAGCAGGGCTTTGGAGAACCCTGCCTGGCGCGCCTGTAGGGCGGAGAAGTAGCCAGCCTGACGCTCGGCTATCGCATAGAGTTGGGTATCGGTCATAGCATTATGGATGCGTGCAAAAGGTCAAGGATTGTTTGACTTTCTGCACACATTATCGCCGAGGTTGACGAGAATGTC
Source organism: Chloroflexota bacterium (assembly GCA_012798275.1). Classification (GTDB taxonomy): domain Bacteria; phylum Chloroflexota; class Anaerolineae; order B4-G1; family SLSP01; genus JAAZNO01. The sequence goes on along the minus strand of JAAZNO010000597.1, from coordinate 25 downwards.
AACTGGATGGCTTAACTTCCTGCGC
>JAAZNO010000596.1 GCA_012798275.1 Chloroflexota bacterium | reverse complement strand
GGGTTGTGGGCGGCGGAGGGGTGGGCGTGGGGGGCGCGGTAGGCGTCGGCGTCGCGGTGGCAGTGGGGGTCGCCGTGGCGGACGCTTCCACGGTGACGCCGGCGGTGGCTGTTCCCGCCGGTGGGGTGAGGAGCGGACTTGTCGTCGGAAGATTTGTACAGCTGGCCAGCAGACCCCAGATCAACAGCGGGACCAGAGAACCCCACCACTTTCTTTTTCTCATGCAGGACTCCTGAAGCAAGATATGGGGAAGCATGGCAGGGGGCCTCAGCCAGGTGAGCGCCTCACTGCCGGGGCGTCATGTGAACTCATATTGGAGTTCGGGCACGGGCCGCTGACGTTGGATGAGCGCTTCCCGCAGGCGCTCGCGCGCGTAGTGCAGGCGTGACTTCACGGTCCCTACCGGCAGATCCAGAATTCGCGCGATTTCGTCGAGGGGCAGCTCTTCGATGTAGAAGAGCACCACGACGGCCCGGTGTGAGGAGGGGAGGTCAGCGATGACCTCGCGGATCAGGGCGGCAGTTTCCCGCTCTTCGGTGCGATGATCGGGCGCCGGGAACATGGCCGGCAAGCCCGACAGCCATTCCAGCAAGTCTTCGATCGGCTGCGCCCAGCGGATTTTGGCGGACCAATCGTAGACCAGGTTGAGTGTGACGCGGTACAGCCACGGTTCGAGGGGGCGGTGAGGGTCAATGGTCCTGGCGTAGGTGTAGAGGCGCACGAAGCATTCCTGGAGGATGTCTTCAGCGGCGCGATGGTCGCGTGTGGCAGCCAGAGCGACACGGTAGACCAGGTCTTTGTACCGCTCGTAGAGCTCCCCAAGGGCATTCAAGTCGCCTCGCTGAAGCTGTTCTACCAGGGAGGTTTCCATGTCTTATCCTTGTTCCGACGTTTGGGGCCCGGCGGCTTCCAGCTGGGCCAGAAACTGGCGATCCCCGGCGGTCAGAGTTGCCCGCGCGAGCAATTCCGGTCGCCGGAGCCGGGTGCGGCGAAGCGCCTCTTGCCGCCGCCAGCGGGCGATCGCGGCATGATGGCCCGAACGTAGCACCGCGGGAACCTCGAGGCCGCCGAAGCTCGGCGGGCGTGTGTATTGCGGCCCTTCCAGCAAGCCGTCGGCGAACGAGTCCTGCCGGGCGCTTTCGGCATCGCCGAGCACGCCCGGGATCCATCTGGCCACGGCGTCAATGAGCACCATGGCGGGCAGCTCGCCGCCGGTGAGCACGAAATCGCCGATGGAAATCTCATCGGGATGCAGAAGGTCACGCACCCGCTCGTCGAAGCCCTCGTAATGCCCGCAGATCAGCAGCAACCGCGACTGCTGCGCGAGCGCCTGAACCACTGTCTGATCCAGGAGCCGCCCTTGCGGGCTTAACAACACCACCGGGAACTCCTGGGTCCCTCGCAGCGCCGTCACCGCGCGGACGATGGGTTCGGGCTTGAGCAGCATCCCCTCGCCGCCGCCGTAGGGCGTGTCATCGGTCAGCTGATGCCGGTCCAGGGCATAGTCTCGCAAGGGATGGATCACCAGGGTGAGCTGGCCCCGTTCCTGAGCGCGCTTCAGAATGCTCTCCTGCAGCGGGCCTAAAAACATCGCCGGGAACAGAGTCAGGACATCTATGCGCATCAGCCTTATTTTAACATGAGATTCGGGCTGGGCAAGGCCCCGCGTTAGCGCGGGCGACCGCGTCCCAACCGGCGTTGCAGGTCGAGCCATTCGTCGTGACGCTGTTCGACCAGCAGACGCGCTTGCTCAGGCCAGGTGGCGGTGTAGCGGACGCGCAACGCTGTCTCGCCGAGGAGATCCAGAAGCGCCTCGGGAGTGAGCGCCGCCAGCTGCTCGAAAAGGAAGATGCCCGCGGCGTTGAGCGCGACCTCGGCCTTGGGACCGATGCCCCAAATGCGTTTGAGGTTGTCCGGCGCTACGAGGGTCCGCTCTGGGGGCTGCGGGGCAGCGACCGGCGCGGCTGCCGCCGGGACGACGGCGGCCTGGGCGAGCAATTCCGGCTCAGGCAACAGCCAGCGGTAGTCGTTATCCAGCGCCTGTCGGAAGTCCTCCTGGACGCCGGGCTTATCGGCGATGCGCCAATCGTCGCCATCCCAGCGATAGAGCAGGGCGCAACGGATCTGCTGCGCGTAGGGCTGCCGGTTCCAGCGGTGGATTTCGGTGTACATGGCGCGCACCCAGCCGGTGTTCTGGTTCACCCATCCCTGATCGTGGAGGCAGGCCGGCGCGGCGCCCGGGCGGCAGATATGATTGGTCTCCGTGAGGTAGACGGGTAGATCGCGCCACTTCAGCGGGATGCGTTCCATGAACAGCCGGTACGTCTGGAAGTCGAAGTAATGGTCGCTGAGCAGGGAATCCCCAAAGGTGGCCAGGTTAGTGATCGCGTCGAGCGCGGGGCCGTGCGTGTAGGCGTGCAGGATGAAGCCATCCAGCGCCGGGATGTTGTCCAGCATGGTCTGGAAATAGTCGAGGGGACGCCAACGGGCCTGACCAAGCAGCGGCAGCGGCGTCGAGTTGTAGGGATCCACTGCGCCGGGGCAGACGACCGCCCCGGGCAAGACGGCTTTGATGGCGGCATAGACTTTGTTGAAGGCCTGCGCGTAGCGCTCCGGCGTGATGTGCTCGAAGATCTGCCCGTAATCCCCCGGATGCTCGCTGGGATTGTTCTGCTCATTGCCGATCTGAAGTGTCCATTGGTACTGGGTGTTGGTGGCGCTGTCGGCCTTGAGATACAGCTCCACCCACCGGGCGCAGGTCGCGGCGAAATCGTCGTAGCCGGCAGAGACGGGCAGTGTGCCGCTGGGATGATAGCCGTGATTCAGCCGGATGATGACGCCATAGCCCTGCTGCGCCCAGTCCCAAAGCCGGTTGCGGAGGTTCTGATCCAGTGTGATGTTGGCCGGATGCCGTCCCAGCGACTCGGTGAAGAGGACCCAGCCTTTTTTGCCCTTGCTCGTGAAGAGCGCGCGGAGGCCGTCGCGGAAGGCTGCGTCGTCGCTGAGCTGCGCGGCGTGAATCCCGAAGAGGTACGGCGAGAGGCCCTTGGGCAGGTCGGCGACGGTCGCCAGGCGGCGGGTGTCGCTCGTGCGCGGCGCGCGCACGTACCACGCCGCCACGAACCCCTCGTGCCGTGAGGGGGTGCGGACGCGGATCCATTGGTCTTGCTGCCCGACTTTTTTGCCGGCTTCGGCGGGATCCTCCAGCACTTCGAGCACGGCGCCATGGGGCACCCACCAGACCTGCGCGGCGCTCGTCGTCGGCTGCTGGCGGACGCGCAGGCCCGCGTCGGGGCTTTCCACGATGATGTGGGTCACCGGTCCTTCCGTCGGCTGGGGGACGATGGGCACAGCGTCGGGGGTCTGCAGTTTGATGTACCAGGCGGCGACGTATCCCTGTTGGCCGTTGGGCGCCTGCACGTTCAGCCATTGTCCCTGCTGGCCGACTTTCTGCTTCACGACGGCTTCGGCTTCCAGCGCTTTGAGCCGCGTTGCATGGGGCAGCTCCGCGATGATGGCGTAGGACACGCCCGGTCCCTGGCGCAGTTTGAGGGGGACCTCGGGGCTCTCTACCACGACAAAAAGCACGGTCGGAGGCGGGGTGGGGGTCGGCGTCGCTGCGAGTTTCACATACCAGGCGGCGACGTAGCCTACTCGATCGTCGGGCGTTCGAATCCACAACCACTGCCCGTACTGGCCGATCTTGGCCTGCGCCAGGTCGGCATCTTCGAGGATGCCCAGACGCGCCCCATGATCTACCTGCCCCAGCAGCTCCGCGCTGGCGTAAGGGGCCTTGCGGACGTTGAGGTAGCCCAGCTCCGGGCTGTCTACGGTGACGTAGAGGGTGGGCTGGGCGGGAGGCGTCGGTTCCACCCCGCCGGGCTGAAAGGGAGTGAGGTAGGGCGTGGGGTCGATGATGTCGTGCGGATAGGTCGTCTGTCCCGCCTGGGTCGCGCCCTTTTGCTTCAGCGTGAGGTGCAGATGGGAGCCGGTGGAGTTGCCCGTGTCATCTGCCAGCGCGATGAGCTGTCCGGCGCGGACGAATTGTCCACGCACCACGACGACCTGTTCGAGATGCGCGTAGATCGTCTCGAAGCCGTCGTTGTGCTCCACGCGGACCTGATTGCCGTAAGGCAGTTGCAGGGGATTGGCGTTGCCGTCGAGCCGCACGTCGCTCACAAAGCCGTCGGCGCCGGCGTAAATTTCGCTTCCCATGGGGGCCATGAAATCGAGGCCCTCATGTCCGGGAAGGCCGAATTTGTTGTAGAACTGGGGATTCACTCCAAAGGCTTGCGTAATCGTTCCATGCTGGGTAGGCCAGCGCAGTCGAAAGGCCATGAGGGTTGCCTCCTCCTTTGAAAATAAACACGTGCCCACGTGCGCACGTTCACCCGTTTCCCCGTCCCTCGAGCAGATCGTACAAGCGCTGTTCCAGTTCGATGGCGGAGTTCACTTCCAGGGGGATGAAGGTGACGCCGGGGTAGTTTTCCGCATACCAGGCTGCTGTAAGGCCGGTGCCGATGTGACTGGGGGCGACGGCGATGACGGTGCGCGAGTCCAAATCGCCGATGCCGGCGTCATCCGCCGAGAAGCCCAGTGTGACCTGGAAGGGCAGGGCAACCCGCGCTACCGCCGTCATCCAGCTCGTGGGACAGTCGGACGGCATCAGGACGTAGGTGCGCTCGTATTGCACGCGCGGTTTGCCGCGCGGCGAAGGTAGTTCCGGCTCGGGTTCTGGTTCGGGCTCCGGCTGCGGTTCCGGTTCCGGGGGACTGGCGACTTCTGTCAGCGTGAACGCATCCATGAACCAGTTGTTAGCGAACCCCCATTTGGCTTTGCATTCGAGCCAGACCTGCGCTCTGCCGTCTTCCGGGGCGACGAATTCCACCCAGACATCGCAGTACTGGCCGAAGGCGAAATTCCCGTTGTGGATGTTGAACCACTCCGTCCATGCGATGTCGCCGTCCGCGCCCTCGGGCCATGGCGTGTCGGGAGCGCTCCAGCCGGCGCGGGCCTCGGCGGCCCAAATATCCCGCGCCCAGATCTTGCCGGTAGGACTGTATTCCTCGACGATGTCGGGGAAGACTTTGGCGGTGAAGCGGTAGCGCTGGCCCGGTGTCAGGCCGGTCACCGTCTGCGTCACGGCGAAGTACAGCGGCGCAAAGGCCTTGAAAACCTTCCAGCAAAAATCGCCGGTGAGGAAGAAGAGCGGTTTCTCCACTTCCGGCGCGTGATAGATCCACCAGACGGTGGATTCGGGGCGATAGGCCGGGCTGGCGCTGCCCGGAAAGATGACGTTATCCAGCCAGTAGAGCCGCCAACCGTCGGGCACGACGATTTCGGTGATGTTGTCCTGATGATGGTGGCCCTCATCGAAGTTGGGATTCTGCAAGAAGTTCATGGGTTCCTCCTTTCGTAAAGCGAATTGGAATTCTGTGTGAACGCCGGGTGGGTTACCGTCAGCCTTGCTCCTCTTCCGGGGGCTGGGGAGCGTCGGAAGGGTGGGAGAGAGGTTGACAGACGGGGCAGAAATACGTGCTGCGTTGCGCCTGGACGATGCGTTCGAGCGGGTAGCCGCAGGTGGGACAGCGGTCGCCCGCCCGGTCGTAGACTGCCAGATGCAACTGCTGTTGGCCCAGGGCTCCGTCGGGATAGACGTATTGGCGATCCGGCAGGGTGGCGCCGCCATTCGCCACGCCCTCGCTGAGGACGCTCACGATGGCCGCATGGAGACGGGTGATCTCGGCGGCGGTGAGGGTGTGCGCGGCCCGCTGGGGATGGATGCCCGCGCGCCAGAGGGCTTCGTTGACATAAATGTTGCCCAAGCCGGCAAGAAAGCTTTGATCGAGCAACAGGCGTTTGATCTCGCCGCGCCGACCGGCCAGGGCCGCGCTGAACCACGCCGGGGTGAAGTCCGGGCTGAGCGGTTCAGGTCCCAGGGCGCCGGTGACGGTTTGGGGGTCGTCTACCAGATAGAACCGTCCGAATTTCCTTGAGTCGCTGTAATCCAGCCGGGTGCTGTCATCCAGCCGAAAGCGTGCGCGCACGTGCGGATCCTCTTCGGCAGGCGCAGCGGCGTTCCAGAGGCGAAATTTCCCCGTCATCCGCAGATGCACCAGCCAGGTCTGGCCAGTATTCAAGCCGAAGCTGAGGAATTTCCCTCGTCGCCCGATGGCCTCGACAGTAGCTCCCTGCAGGGCGCGGCTGAATTCCATCGCCGAGGGCCGATCCACGAGGCGCGCCCAGAGGATGTCCACGCGCTCGAAGCGGCGTTGAAGCAGCTGTGGGCGCAGCTGGCGCGCGATGGTTTCGACTTCCGGTAATTCCGGCAACGGCTGCCTCCTCAGCAAATAGAGCTCAGTGAGCCGTGAGTCGAGAGCTGTCGCGGCCGCCGATCACGACTCACACGTCCATGCTTGCCCGGTGTGCGCAGGTCGTAGCGGTGTGGCCAGCCCTGTGGCGGCGCCCCGGCCATGCAGAGGGCATCTACCTCTCCGGGGCCTTCGCAGAGCTGGGAGGCGCTGCGGCGGCTAATGCGGATAGGGGTAGAAAGATTCGTAGCGCTGTACCAGGATCTCGAAGTGCTTCAGTTCCACAGAGGCAAGCTGCAAGAAGAGCTGCCTGGCTTCGGCCTCTGTGACAGTTTCAGCGTAGCCGCGATACAGCTTGTAGCTCTTCTCCTCGATGCCCATGGAGAAGAGCAGCGCCTCTTCCAGGGAGAAGGGCTGCCCCAGAGTCTCCAGCGTCGTGACGCCAGCGGGGAATATCGGGTCGCTCAGGTCGAGGGGGGCCACGGGGCCAAGTTCCGGGATAGCGCAGACGTCTTCGCCGCACTGCACCGCTGCCAGCTGGCGCTCAAGATAGCCGTAGTGCGCCCGTTCATCCTCCGCGAGCTGCTTGAACATCGCGACAGTAGCCTCATCGGTCAGCAGGGTTGCGGCCTGTAGATAGAAGTCACGGCCTGTTGCTTCCAGCTGCATGGCTTGAGTCAAAATCTCGGCAAGGGACATGGATTACCTCCTCAAGGTTGATGTCAATTCGGGCCATTTCCACCCTGACAGCGAGCCGGTCGCACATACGTTGGGATGACGGTTCCTGCTCGACTCTGGCTTGCAGCGCCGGGTTGTGACCTTGTCTTTATTATACTTGCTGCTGCCTGAAAGGTAAAGTGCAAAGGGAGAGAGGTGCAGGGATAGATTTAGGGGAGTTTCACGCTGCTCAGGGAGCCGTTAGACGATCCGCGTGCCCTTTCATCCAAAAGCGGGTTGCGCAGCCATAAAGGCCGCACAACCCGCCTGAATTGGGAGGGAAGACCACTTGCCGCGTTATGACTGGCCCATTTGCCGTTCTCAGCCTTCGAGCGTGCAAATCGCCCCGGCCTGCTTGACCCGCAAGGCCAGCGTCTCCATCAGCCGGAACCGATGCTCCAGGTTTACCGTCTCGAGGTAGCCGGCGGCGAGATCCATCCCCACTGCCAGATCCACATACTGTGGCTGTGCGGTCACGAGCAACACTTTGTTCAACGGTATGCCAGGGGAACTGAAGATGCCGCCGGGGGCTTGCTTTTCCAGTAATTCTGCTTCCAGGATGCCACCCCGCCCGACGACACGTTGCAGGCGCGAGAGGCGTGCGGGATGCAGGATGAGGGCATACGCGCCGTAGAAGTTGTCCTCGATGAGAGCCGCGATGGCTTTGCCGACCTCGGCGACGGCCGCGCCTTCCTCAGCCCAGTCGCTCAACGGCATGACCTGGCGGCCTTCAATGTTGAGCAGGCCCGCAACGCCTTCCTCTGCGTCGCCGAAGAGGATCAGGCGATCTTCTGCCAGCGCGATTTGAGTCGCCGCCGCGGCAATGGGGGCGATGTCGAAGGGCTGGCCCGCATTCATCAGCTCCAGGTCCTTTACCGTGATGATGAAGTCCTGCTGCAACAGCGTCATCGGCAATTGACGGACCATTTTGGCGCGCACCGGCGCTTCCCCGCCGCCGGGATAGTTGTAGAGTGGGACGGTGTACGCCCCGAATCCCAACGGCCCGAAGAGGTCCAACACGCGCCGCCCGACGAGGATCTGCTGCGCTACCTGGCTGATGGTAGTATCCACTACCTGCCATTGTTCTGCGGTCAGGGGTGAATTACCCCGCATCAAGACATTCTCCATTACTTCACCTCCTTTTGTTTCAGGGATCCGATAGTCCAGGTTCGGGGTGACGACGACGGCGCTCCGGAGGCGGGCTGCTGGGCCACGCGCTTCAACAGGCGATTGAAGAGACTTTCGTGATAGAGCTCTTGTCCCCGCACATCTTCCACCACGCTTTTCAGCGCTGGATCCGCCATTTGGGTCAGGAATTGTCCATACCTGGCCGAGGTACTTTGCTCCAGGTTGACATCGGCCTGCAACATGGCCTCAGTGTCAGAGGGCACCTCGACCGTGTGAGGCGTCCAGGGCAGCTCGAGGCCGTGTCCTGCCAGCTTCTCGCCGAGCCAGCCCAGATGCTGCATTTCGTTGACTGCCTCCAGCTCCAGCCGGTCGGAGATTTCACCATCCGGCTGTGTGTGCAGTAAGAAGGAATGCATCAGATACTGGAGCAGCGCCGCGTACTCATGCTGCACGCCCCACTCCAGGGCTTCTTTATCCACCGCCGCGAGCGCCGCTTCGGGAGCAGCCTCCGTCGGCTCGCCTGCTGCCGCCGTCATCTCGGCCCGCACCTCCGCGCCGAACTTCACGAACTGTTGCCGATGCCGCTCTTCATCTGCCAGAATGTAGGCGATGTCGGCGCGCACATCGGCGTCGTCCGTGCGCCCGAGGATATCTCGATACATAGCGATGGCCCGGTCCTCCGCCGCGACGTTGCGGGCCATCCATTCGGGCGGCGTAGCGCCGCTGAAGTCGGTGAAGCCCCGGTCCGTGAGCGGTTCACCGCCCAGTTTGACGATCCAACGCGACAGGATCCAGAAATGCCGCATCTCGTCCCGGGCCACGGCCTCGATCTCACAAGATAGACTGCTCTCGCCCATCATGTAGGCATGGCGCAAGTATTGAATGATCGCGGCATGTTCATCCATCGCCGCAGCTCGCAATAATCCGATCAGAGTCTCATGGGCTATAGGGGTCATGTATCCTCCTCGGAAAATAGAAAGCAGTGGGTCGTGAGAAGAGAGCCGTCGCAGTCTTCGATCACGACGCACAACTCACAGCTCACATTTTCATCCGCGGTGGCGTCTCGCCAGGACATCCCAGCTTCAAAAAAGGCCCGCAAAGCTCAGAAGGCCTCGCGGGCCTGTCGCTACTCCGAGAGATGGAGCTCTGCCGAGTTTTCCCAAATGCCGTGGATGTTGCAGGACTCCAGGGCGATGAGCGTGCCCGGCTCCTTGATGGTCATGGAGAAGGTGGCGATGGGATGCGCCAGCACGGCTCCCTCGTTAGGGCCTTTAGTGGACTCCGCGTGCGCCGTGAAGTCGAAGTGTCCTACCTGATGCAGAAACTTCTCGCTCTCCGGCTTGAAGTAAACATCAATCCAGCTGATGTGGTGTTCGGTGGTGTTGGGATGGGGGATCTCCTTGCCCACGCTCACCGTTACCATAAAGGGCTTGCCCGCCTCAATGATTTCCGGCACTTCGATGACCGGAATGTGTTTTTCCTTCTTCCAATCTGCTGACTGCACGTGTTCTCCGAAACTCATGGCAACCTCCTGTATTGAATTTTGACTTACTACGGTCCGAGCCGATCCCTATGCTGGCGTAAAGGCCAGACAGCAGCCGATTAAGGGATGCAGAGCGTGTCGCCGATGCGGATGTAGTTGGGATTCTGGAGCCGATTGCAGCTCGCCACAATCCAGGTGCTCACGCCGTATTTCAGGCCGATGGCGGTCAGAGTGTCCCCCGTGGCGATGAGATGAGTCCGGGTGCAGGTGCAGGCCGGTGCAGGGGCAGGTTGTGGGACGATGACACTCTCGCCAAACTGCCGTTTACAGCTGGGACCGGCGGGCAGCGTGCGCGGCACATTGGGGATTTGGAGCACGAGTCCAGAGTGGATACGACTGACCTCGACCAGCTGATTTTGATCGGCGATGGCCCAGGGGTCCACGCCGTAGGCCCGCGCGATGCAGAACAGCGTCTCTCCCCGCTGCACGGTATGTTGTCCCAGGATCTCGGCAGCGCCTGGCGTTGCCGCCATTGCCATCGAGATCACACTCAACGCGACGCCAATGCCCAGAAGAATTCCCCGCAATCGCAACATGTCATCCTCTTTCTACGGCTTCACTCCTATACTACCGTGAAATGACGAAAAAATCAAGTGCCCCGTCATTTTTTGGGGAGGGCAATCCTCGCTTAGCCGAGCGCGTCCCCGATGAGAATTCCCAGCAATCCCAGGATCACGCCGAGGTGCAGGAACAGATCCACATCGGCGAGCCAGCGAATCGCGGCCCAGGGCGGCAGCACCTGCAGGATGAAGTTGAGTGCGACCAGCGCCACTCCTAGCAGCACGGGCAACCCCCGATGCTGCGCCAGAAATTCGCTCAGTTGTTTTAGCCTCTCAACGGTCATCAGTGCCCTCCTTCGAAAATGGCCCCGAATGAACACGAATTTCACGAATCAGATCAGAAATTCCTTGCCCCCGGGGCTGCTACGTCCTCAAACACCGCGCTTCAGCGCGGTTGGTTCCTGTCAGGCTGGGGATTCCATCCCCAGCCGCAGCGGTGAGCTGTTGCAGCCTCTGCTCACGGGCTATGGCTCACAGGGTAACTGTTCAGCCACTGACTGAAAAACGCAAGGTTTCCTGGTGATTGCTGAAGATTGAGAATCAATTTTGCCCCCTATCCCCTGGCCCCTTCCCCCCGCGCTCGCGGGGGG
>JAAZNO010000595.1 GCA_012798275.1 Chloroflexota bacterium | reverse complement strand
AGGCGATGCGGCAGGGCAAGCTGCGCTGCCAGGACGATGTCCATGTCGGTGAGGCGGGTGCGCCCTTCCCAGGCGGCGTGAGCCGTCGCCGTCTTGAGGATGACGAGATCCGCGCGGTGCCCATCCACGCCCAGGTCGGCCATCATCACGGCGATGGTCGCCAGATCGGCGCGGGTGTAGCGGACATGCGGCAAGATAGCGCGCGCTTCCTCGATCTGCTGCGCCAGTTTCTGCTCCTGCGGCAGCCATTCCTCGTAGAAGCCCTCGGGATCCTGCTCATACGCCAGATTGCGCTCCATGATCGCCATGCGCGATGACGCATCGCGCACGCCGACGACATCCACACAGAGGGCGAAGCGATCCAGTAGCTGCGGACGGAGGTCGCCCTCTTCGGGATTCATCGTCCCCACAAGGATGAAGCGCGCCGGATGCTGGAAGGAAATCCCCTCACGTTCCACCGTGTTCACCCCCATCGCGGCGGCGTCGAGCAGCACATCCACGATGTGATCGTCCAGCAGGTTGACCTCGTCCACGTAGAGGATGCCGCGATTCGCCGCGGCAAGCACGCCCGGTTCGAAGCGCCGTTCCCCCTTTTGAATGGCCCGTTCGATGTCAAGCGTACCGACCACGCGGTCCTCGGTGGCGCCGATGGGCAATTCGACGAAGGGCACTTTGCGTTTAGCGCGCGGCAGGTCCTCGCCCACCTCAGCGCGCTCCCGGCAGAGCGTGCACCAGGTCGCCGGCTGTTCGGGGTCACAACCGAAAGCGCCATCCACGAGCACCTCGATCTCCGGCAGCAACGCCGCGAGGGCCCGGGCGGCCGTGGACTTGGCCGTGCCACGCTCGCCCCGGATCAGCACGCCGCCGATGCGGAAATTGATGGCATTGAGGATCAAAGCGCGCTTCATGCGCTCTTGATCTACAATAGCGGTAAATGGGAAAACCAAACGCTCACCCCGCACTTCCTACCTCCTGCACCCTGACCTGCCTCGCTCAGGGCAAAAGTTTCCTGTGGATATTATACCGCAAATAGCCCCGCTTCCCCGTGAGCGCTCCGGCACAAGCCCCCGGTTGCGGCAAAACAACGACCGGCGTCGTGATGACGCCGGTCGGCTAAATTCGGTACGTTCCTCGTCCGAAGAGCTAACGGTCGGAATAGCGCTGTGGACGTCGCCCCTCATCACGAGCCGTGGGCTCGCGTTGCTGAGCCTCATTCACCCGCAACGTGCGCCCGCCGAACTGCGCGCCATTCAACGCCGACATTGCGGCATCTGCACCAGAGGCCTCCATCTCCACAAAGCTGAAGCCACGGTAGCGACCGGTTTCACGGTCGTTGATCATCCGCACAGCGTGCACCTCACCGTGCTGCCCGAACAGCTCCTGAAGTTGTTGCTCGGTCACATCAAACGGCAAATTACCAACGTACAGCGTCTTGTTCATCTCCTCACAAACTCCTTGCGAAACAGTGAAATAATTGCTCTGAGGCCCGGTCAGGGACTGTGCCCTTGAGTCAAAGGCCATTATACCACAATCCGTAGAAATGCAAATTGCGTGGTTTTCCTTATGCGGGAGAGCAGCTCAACGCATGTTGCCTTGACAGGGCGACGGATAGTTTCGCCCGACGCTGGACAAGCTGCCCCTTCGTGCTATACTGTTTGAGATAGGCAAGCAGGAGTTCAGACAATTCAGCCAGATTCGAGAGGTTCCAGCTCCGTCTCCGTCGCACGGGCTGCAGAACCGACGGGAAGCTCATCTCCAGGAGATGTCCCATGCCCCCACCCTTTTCATCCAGGGCGATGATTCCCGTCACCTTCTTTCAACGGAGGAACGGCGCCGGCTGTTTCGCGGCGCGTCTGAAGGCACACCAGGTACTTTCTAGACTGCAACCCGGCAACAGGAGATAAAAAATGGAGCCTATGGAGCCTGTCGAGATCCCTGGGGAGCATCCAACACCAGCGGAACCCCCTGCCCCCGCCGACTTCGAGACGTTGATGGCGCGCCATGCGCAGCTGGAGCGGCAGCAGCGGCAAAATCCAGACAGCCTGAACACCGAGACGATTCAGGCCCTGGTGGCCGAATTGCGCACGCTGTCAGCCTCAGCGACCGGCGAGGAGCGGCAAGCTCTCGAGGCCGCCCAACGCCGCTGGACGGCGTTTCTGGAGTTGCGGCAGGCCATGGCTGCCAATCGCCGGGGGGGCATTCCTGTCTGGGCCCTGATGCTGCTCACCGTCGCGGGAATGATCGTCATCGCGCTCGGCGTCAGCTGGATGCTGCGGCGCGACGTCACACCCACCGTGCCGCCTCCCCAAATCAGCCTGGCAGATCTCACCCCCACCCCGGACCTGACCGCGACAGCCCTGACGCAGCTCGCCATGCCCACGTCGGAAGCGCTCCCCTCCCCCACCCCCACGCCGATCTTCCAGGTGCTGCCGACCGTGACGCCGGCGCCGACTCCCGAAGTCGCGCCCCCGACCGCGACGCCTACCGTCGCGCCGCACGCAGATCCTCCCGGCGACGTCGCTTCGCTGGCGGGAGGCCAGGCCGTGAGCGCCCCGCCGCAAGGCCTGGATAGCCTCAGCTGCAACATCGGCGGCGATACGCTGATCCTGCGGGAGGCGCTACCGCCCTTCACCGTCTCCGGCGCGGGAGACGCTGCCCGGCTGACGGTCTGGCTGCAGCTGGCGGAACCGCCACCGGCGCAGCGTACGCTCACCTACCATTGGATTCTGGCGCTCGATGTGGACGGCAACGCCGGGACGGGCCGGCCGAAAGGCGCGGGTTACATCAATCCCGACCTGGGCACAGAGGTCGGCGCGGGGGTGATGTTCTACCCCGATGGGCGCGCCGAGCCTTATTTCTACATCTGGGATAGCGCGCAGGGAGATTGGGCTTCGGGCGCGCGCGTGCCGGACATCATGGAGGTGACCTTCACCGAAACCCGCGATGCCGTGGCCTTCAGCTTGCCACTGGCGGAGCTGAGCACCGCCATCCAGAGCCTCTCCGGTGTCACCCTCGAGGCGGCCCAGCTGCGGGGGCGCATCGGCACCATTGCCAGCTCGGATACCGTCGCGGCGATCGTGGATTTCTGCCCCGATCTGCCGTAAGGGGGCCGCGATTCGAAAGATGTACATGCCGGGGGCGGGAATCTGCCCCCGTTTTGTTTGCGCCGCTCACGTATGCCTTTTTACCGTCAAAGTTTAGCCTAATCTCAGTTTAATCTCACTAACCCCGCTTCTATAATAATGAACGTGTGAACGTGTGACCGCAAGGAGCAGCTATGGCCGAATATCGTATCACCCAACACCCTATTTTGTCCATCAGCGCGGAAGAGGAACTCCCTTTCACCTGGGAAGGACGGCCCCTCACGGCGCGGCCCGGCGAGATGATCGCCTCGGCGCTGTTCGCGCATGGCGTGCGCATCTTCGGGCATCATCCCAAGGATGGCGCGCCGCAGGGCATCTTCTGCGCCAACGGGCAATGCGCGCAATGTCTGGTCGTCGCCGACGGCAAACCGGTGAAGGCGTGTATGACACCGGTCACGCCGGGCATGGTCGTCATGCCGATGGATGGGTTGCCCAATCCGCCCCCGGTGACGGAGACGCCGCTGCTGCGCGAGGTCGAGACGGTCGAAATTCCCGTGCTCATCCTCGGCGGCGGCCCGGCGGGAATGTCGGCGGCGATCCAGCTGGGCCAGCGCGGCATCCGCTGCATGCTGGTGGATGATAAGCCTCGCCTCGGCGGGAAGCTCGTCCTCCAGACGCACCGCTTCTTCGGCTCGATCAATGCCGTCTACGCGGGCACACGCGGCATTGACATCGCCACGCGGCTGGAAAACGAAGTCCGCACCCACGAAAGCGTCGCAGTCTGGCTCAACAGCACCGCCCTCGCGGTCTTCAGCGATGGGAAGGTGGGGATTCTGCGGGAAAGCGAAAAGGCGGGGGAGCGCGAAGGCCAGGACACGCAGTACGTCTTAGTCAAGCCCCAGATTTTGCTCGTCGCTACCGGCGCGCGAGAAAAGTCCCTCGTCTTCAAGGGCAACACGCTGCCGGGGGTGTACGGCGCGGGGGCGTTCCAGACGCTGGTGAATCGCGATCTGGTCAAGGCGGCGCAGCGGCTCTTTATCGTGGGCGGCGGGAACGTGGGCCTGATCGCCGGCTATCACGCACTGCAGGCCGGCATCGAGGTAGTAGGATTGGTGGAGGCGCTGCCCGAATGCGGCGGCTACAAGGTCCACAAAGACAAGCTCGTGCGCTTCGGCGTGCCGATCTACACGCGCCACACCGTCATCAGCGCCAACGGGACGGATCAGGTGGAATCGGTCACCATCGCGCAGCTCGACGATGCCTGGCAGCCAATCCCCGGGACGGAAAAGTCCTTCGCGTGCGATACGGTGTTGATCGCCGTGGGGCTCGATCCGGTGAACGAGTTCACGGCGAAAGCACGCGAGTACGGCATCCCGGTCTTCGACGCGGGCGACGCGGAGGAAATCGCGGAGGCGTCGGCGGCGATGTTCTCCGGCAAGATCAGGGGGCTGGAAATCGCCCGCGCGCTCGGCATGACGGAGGAGGAAATCCCGCGCGACTGGTATCGCACCGCCGAGATTCTCAAGTCGCACCCCGGCACGACCATCGCGGAACGCCTCCCGGAGCAAGAAAGCGGCGTCTTCCCCGTGTTCCATTGCTCGCAGGAGATCCCGTGCAATCCCTGCACGTCGGTCTGTCCGCAGGAGCTCATCGCCATCCCCGAAGACGACATCCGCGCCGTCCCGGAGTACCTGGGCGTGCAACTGCACAAAGCATGCCTGGGCTGTGAGAAATGCGTCACCATCTGCCCCGGCCTGGCGATCACGCTGGTGGACTACCGGAAGGACCCCGAGCAGCCGCTCGTCACCGTGGCGTATGAATTCTTGCCGGAAAGCGTCCGCGAGGGCGAGGTGATGACGGCGCTCGACGCAGTGGGTGAGGTGCTGGGCGAAGTGACCGTCGCCAATGTCCGCTCGATCCGCCGCAACGACCACACGGTGCTGGTAAAAGTGCGCGCGCCGAAGGCCATCGCCAAACGCCTGGCGGGCTTGCGGGTGCAGGAACCGTGGGTTAGCGCGGCGTTAGAGGAAGAGGTCACGCGCATCGAAGACGATGAGATTGTCTGTCGCTGCGAGCGCGTGACGGCGGGTGAGATCCGCGCGCTGATCCGCAAAGGCTACCGCGACATGAATGAGATCAAGGCGGTGACGCGGGCGCAGATGGGCGCCTGTGGCAGCAAGACCTGCACCAATCTGATCCTGCGCCTCTTCCGCGAGGAGGGCGTGCCGCTGAGCGAAGTCACCCGCAACGTGCCGCGTCCGCTCTTTGTGGAAGTGCCGCTGGGGGTGTTTGCGGGAGCGGAGGTAAGGAGTAATGAGAAATGAGTAACATACCCCCCTCCCCCATTACCCCTTCCCCATCACCATCCCAGGAGACGCACATGGCTACCTATGACGTAATTATCATCGGCGCGGGAAGTGTGGGCACGCCGGCGGCGCTGTGGATGGCGCAAGCCGGGCTGAAGGTGGTCGTGCTGGAGCGACTCCCCAGCCAGGGGCAAGGCTCAAACAAGGCAGCAATTGGCGGCATCCGCGCCACGCATTCCGATCCGGCCAAAATCCGCCTGTGCCTGCGCACGCTGGACATCGTCAAACACTGGCAGGAGACTTACGGGCACGCTCTCGAATGGACGCAAGGCGGTTATGCGTTCGTCGCCTACCGCGAGCAGGAGGAGCAGACGCTCAAGGCGCTGTTGAAAATTCAAAAGGCCTACGGTCTCAACATTGACTGGTACGATCGGGACGACCTGCTGGAGATTATCCCCGACCTGAACCGCGAGGAGTTGCTCGGGGGGACGTTCTCGCCGGAGGATGGGCATTGCTCGACGCTGCTGGCAGGGCACGCCTACTACGACGCGGCAAGGCAGGCCGGCGCCGAGTTCCGCTTCAACGAGCGGGTGGTCGAAATCCTCACCCGCGAGGTCGCGCACGGGCCGCACCGCGAGATCATCGGCGTCCGCACCGATAAGGAGACCTACACTGCGCCGGTCGTCGTCAACGCGGCGGGAGCGTGGGCCGCGCAGGTAGGGGCGCTGCTGGGCTTCGACCATCCCGTGCGGCCCGATTCGCACGAGGGCGGCATCACCGAGCCGGTGGCGCACTTCCTCGGCCCGATGGTGGTGGACATCCGTACCGCGCCCGGTTCGAAGAACTACTACTTTTTCCAGCTGCACAGCGGGCAGATCGTGTTCTGCATCACGCCGGATCCGAGCATCTGGGGCTTCGACTGCCGGGAGACGAGCGTGTTTCTCCCGCAGGTGGCACGGCGGATGGTGGACCTCATGCCGCGATTGGCGGCCATCCGCGTGCGGCGCACGTGGCGCGGCCTGTATCCCATGACGCCGGATGGCTCGCCGCTGGTGGGTTGGGCGCGCGAGGTGAGCGGCTATCTGATGGCCATCGGCATGTGCGGCCAGGGCTTCATGCTGGGGCCAGGATTGGGCGAGCTGCTCATGCGCATG
The DNA here is from genome assembly GCA_012798275.1 of Chloroflexota bacterium. Classification (GTDB taxonomy): domain Bacteria; phylum Chloroflexota; class Anaerolineae; order B4-G1; family SLSP01; genus JAAZNO01. The sequence continues at coordinate 2,801 of JAAZNO010000595.1, read as the reverse complement.
GTCACGCAGCAGCTCACGGAGGACGATCAGGAGACCCTGGAGATCCTCTCACCGTACCGCAGATTTGAGGGGATGGAAGCGCTCAAGTAACGGCGTGAACCGCGAAAACGTGAACCGTGAGCCTTGCTGGAACAAGGCTCACGTTTTTTGTCCGTCAGGGTTTGTAGGGCCATGGATGGAGCTGAATGCACGCAGCCAGGGGTTCAAACAGCGTTCAGGAGCGCCTGTCGCGGCTTCGATCCTCACATCTGGCTTGCAGCAGTTTTTCCATCGGAGGCTCACCCTTCCCGCGCCCGTGCAAAACGTGAGCATTGCGGCTGACAGCGCTTATGTTTTGTGCGACCGCCAGTACCGGGCCGGCTCAGGCAACGCGCGGCTCACGGTCCATGATATGCTCGGCGAGCAAATACACCCGCGTCCCCAAGTCTTGCGGCCAACGATCTTCTGGATGAATATCTAATTCACGAGCACGCTCAATGGCCGCAGCAACATACGGAAGAAAATGCTCAGTTCTAGGCGCGGCTTTGTTGTATTCTCCCAGCAAAACCACCAGTTCATGTTCAAGCCGCGTTCTGCTGCCGGCCTTGCGATTCTCGCGAAACTCATCCAGTGTTTCTACAGGGTACTCATCCAATGCCTTGAGATGTAACAGCAGCCATAACTCAAAACAAGGATGACTCACAGCCATAGCATAGCCTTTTTGATCGCACAGTTTTGCAATCTGACCCAGTTTGGCGTCGCCCCAGCGATCGCGATCCAGGACAATCCACAACTCATCTTGCGCTTTAAGGCGGTACTGACGGTAAAAATCATCCAGAGACTGCAGCACGTCTTCAGGAGCCGAGCGCGTCTCCTCGCGCCTCAATATTTCGACGTGAACACGCGGGTTGTAGCAATAAGCCGCGGAGGCCAGATCTTCAAAGTATATGCCCTCCGTGCACGCCCCCTCGGTAGCAATGATGATGAGCTTGGGATCACGCACCCCACTGAGACGTTGCCGGGGCTTGAAACGGCGTTTCTCAGGCATGTCAGGCCCTCCGGGCAGCAAAGGGGGGACCAAAAACAGGGATCGCGCCAAAACGCCCCATCAGATAGCCCCGTTCGATATCCTTGTCATAGCGGGGCGCAAATTCCTCCAAAGAATAGAGCTGCGAAGCCCCGCCAGGATCTTTTTCGATGAACCAGATCTCATCGCGTCGCAATAATTCCAGATTAAGCAAGTTTTCTTCATGGGTCGTCGCGATTATCTGACTGCGGTTCCCCGAATCTGCGAGAAATAGTCTGAGCAATTCATAACTGAGGCGCGGATGAAGGCTGCGATCCAATTCGTCAATGACGATCACCTGCTCTCGACCGGTCAGATTGGCAAAGCCGGGCAGCAAATCCAACATCCGGCGGGTGCCGTCCGATTCTTCCCTGATGTCGAACAGCACCTCTTCCCCGCCATCGCCCATTTGATGTTTAAACATCAGTTTCTTGGCCTGGATTTGCCCGCCTGAGAGCTCCACGATGTAACGTTCCCCCCGGGGACCCACCACAAAAATAGATTTCCCTTCCGGCTCTGCCATTTCGCGCAGATCTTCCAGCATTTCGGCAGAAAATTCCACCTCTGGATCCACCTCTGACAAATCGAATCCATAAACGCCTGTCCCCAACTGCTCCAGGTAACGTGCCATACTCGCCGCGAAATCACTCTCGGCCATTCTGCCGAGAAGAGGCAAATACTTCGATTCCGGATAGATAATAGCCAACGTCTCCCTGAACCAATGGTAAACATCGGCAAAATGGGGGACGTTACGCTCCATACTTTCGGTCAAGAACAGCTGATTTGGGCGCGTCCCCTTCGCCACTCCCCTCACAGTGCGCTCATCGTCTGAATCCACAAACCCGACCTTGCCAAACTGCACCGCAACGCCCCCCTCTTCCGTAGTAGTGCGCTCGAAAAGCAGGGCCTCTGTGGTCTTCTTGATCTCGTATAGCCACTCGGCGTGAACTCGCTGAGAGTCAACTTCAAAACCATAGCCATAACAGCGCTTCCCCTGTTTAAACTCGAACTCGAATTTTGAGGGGCAACTCGTCCCCTCTTTACACAGCTTAAAAGGGAGGCGGGGAATTGCTTGCTTGATGCGGGTCCCGTCTACGATGAGGCGCTGGGCAAAACGCATCGCACGCACCAGATTGGATTTGCCCGCTGCGTTGGCGCCATAAATCACTGCGGCTCGCAAAACGGCGGCGCCACAACCCTCACTGTCGTGCATCACATGCTCAGGGTGTTGGCGTACACGGCCCGGAATGAGGGAGAGTTCCACCTCTTCATGGATCGAAAGAAAGTTGCTGGCATGAAAGCGGATTAACATAAGTCACCTCGCATTTTATGAGAATAAATCTCTTTAATCATCACCTGTTAGTATTATATACCGTGAATATACACATGTCAAGAGATTTCTTCACTTAATTCTCAAATCCACCGACTAAGGCGCTCCACTTCGGCGCCCTTGTCAATTCGTCCTTTCGGTGTATCCTGCAAGCCTGAAAGGAATCGAGACGCAACAGAGATAGAGAAATTGCAGCGCCCGTTGCTGTTGCTTACATCTCTTCCTTCATTCCTTCACCGAAAGGATCACCCATGGAACCCATTCTCACCCCCCGCAGCTATCGCGGCGACTTCCGGCCTCCTCGCGCCAGCGCCGCCTCGACGCCCTGAGGTAAGCAACGATGGCCCGCTTCGATATCCTCGCCTTCGACGCCGACGACACGCTCTGGCACACCGAGCGCCTCTACGCCGACGCGCAGGCCCAATT
>JAAZNO010000594.1 GCA_012798275.1 Chloroflexota bacterium | reverse complement strand
TCGTCGGCAGCCACCGCGCCGGATTCGGGATCCTCGAAGAGCCAGGGGATACCAGCTCCCCCACCTCCTTCGACCCCATCCAACACGATGTCGTCGAGTGCAGCTTCCGCGCCGTCATCGCCCAGGTATTGGAAACCAATCCGTACCGGACCGCCGGGAAGGAGCGGGGTCAGCTCAAACACCGACTGCGCCCAAGTCCAGCTATCCGGCCAATCACCGTCGGCGGTCCCGACATAAATGTCGTCGCCGTCGCCCACATTCGGGCCTACAACAATCCAGACGTTCACGTCACAATTGTCGTAGGTGTCACGGCACCAATACACGCTGCCGTAAGACCAGAAGGAGAGAGTGCCTTGCGACAATGCCATCTCAGGGCTCAGGAGCCATTCATCCTGATCATAGTCGTACAACACGTTAGCGTCGTAGAGGCCACTGTGTGGATCGACATCATCCAGTTCCCAGTTGTTGGCATTGTTGATAACTTCCGTCCACCCGGCTGGTGGCACTACGCCTCCCTCAAAGCCTTCTTCAATGAGGATATCAGGAGTGAGCGGCGTGTAGCTCGGGGCGCTCATGCCAGCGGTGGCCGGAGCCGTGCGGGCATCCACCGGCGCAGCCGCAGCCGCCTTCAGGATAACCGGTTGAGATCGCATCGGAATGACTCCGCCATTCGTCTCTTTCAGCACGAAGGTTGTTCCCGCCGCCCCGAGGTTCGTCAGGGAGAAGGGCACGGTTGCGCTTGTCCCCAGGGTCACGCCCACATTGAACATGTCCGGATCCACCGTGAGGCACGGCTTTGCCCAGCGCAGCGCCGCATCTACCACCGTCGTCGCGCCCGCCGTCACCACGACATCCGTGAAGACCTTCGTGATGTGTTCAGGGTAAGCCACGGTGATCGTGACCGGGCTGTGCGCTTCGTCCAGCCAGAACTGGTATGCGCCGTTCTCATCGGTCAGCAGCGACCACTCAACCAGGCCGGTGCCGGAAGTGAGGGTCACCGCCGCCCCCGCCAGGAGGGTAGGGGTAGCCACGTCGCAGTAGCCCAGGCCCGTGACCACGCCTTCAATCTTGCCCCAGGACTCCGGGGGCGTGACGGTCAGCGTGATGGGGATGTTGGGCACCTCGTTCACGGCGTTGTGGTTCACCTTCAACTGCCCGTAGTACGTGCCGGGCTGCATCGTTTCGGGAATGCCGGCGTCGAAGCCCAGGTCAACCACGGCGGCGGTATCCGCCGCGAGCGTGCCTGAGATCGGCGTCTCGGTCAGCCAGGGGATGCCGCCCGCTCCGCCCGTCATGCCGGTGACATTCATCACGATATGCATCTCTGGGAAGCCAATATCGGCAACATCCGTCGGCTCGGTGACGCCACAGTCGGCTGCGGCCAGGTAAGAAGGTGCCGTCTGCCCCAGGTCGTTGGACCCCACAAACAGCAGATTACTATCTGCATTGCCATCCGGCGTGAAGAACTCCACCACCAGCGTTGAGCCGGCCGGCGCCACACCCGTCACCGGAATGGTAAAGTGGGTCAATTCCTGATCGGATATCTCCACGGCAGCCTGACCGATCAGCGTCATGTTCTCCCACAGCAAGTCGCCATCCAACGTGTACAGACGCACTTCGACCGGCTGAACGCCGCTGCCGCCAGACGCCATCTCAATCCCCATATCTACTTCAACAACCGAGAAATCGGTCGTGATATCGAAATCGGGCAAGGAGAAAGTACGGAGATAGCTGTTATCCGTATGGGCGGATCCATTGTTGCAAGCGACCGAGTTGCCACTCATGATCTCTTGCGACACCGAATGGGTGAGGGTCAGCATCCCCTCCGTCGTTTTCGGCGCCGGATAAGACGCTGAAGGTGCGGACGCCGGTCGGGGGTTCACTGTGAAGGTGTTATCGCCGATCGCATCGCCGATGGTCACCCTTGATAGGCGCGCGCGGTTGAGGGGCACAAACCCGCCCGGTTTCTCCACCAGCTCGAACTCCGCCGTCCCCGCGCCCGTATTGCTCAGGGTCAGCGGTTCGACGGTGTTGTTGCCCATCGGCAGCGTCACATCGAAGTCGGCCGGGTCGTAGCTGAGGCAGGGCTTGAGCAGCCGCAGGTCGAAGTCCACGACGGTCGTCTGACCTTGCTTGATGATGACGCCGCCCGTCTCGCCGAAGTAGTCAGGCGCGGTCACCGTGATAGTCACAGGGCTGTGCGCCTGATCGAGCCACAGGGTATACACGCCGTTGACATCGGTCGTGACCATCCAGGTCTGACCGGTCGTCGCGCTTTCCACCACCACCTCGGCCTCTTCCAGCGGGGCGGGATCGTCATCGCAGGCACCCAGGCCGGTGACGGTCCCCGTCAGCTTGCCCCAGGATTGCGGGGACGTGACGGTCATCGTGACCGGGACGCTGAATTTGCCGTAGGGGGTATCATTCTTGACGATCAGTTCGGCGTGATACTCGCCCGGCTGATCCACGTAGGCGGCATCGAAGTCCAGGGTGACGGGGACGTTGCCCTGCGCCGGCACGCTGCCTGATACGGGGGTCTCCGTCAGCCACGGCACGTCGGCAGCCCCACCGGTCGCAAAGGCCAGGCAGTCCACTTCCGTGCCGCCGGGGAACGCGCCGACGCTCGTGCTCGCGCCGGTCTCCGTATCAATGATCCGCAGCTCGCCGCTGGTGCCGTAGGCCGCCCAGTACAGGACCCCGGATTCTTCCTCGAAATCCATGCCCTGCGCGTAGTTGGCGCTGTACCCCAGCGACCCAACCACCGTTCCGGCGCCCGTCGCGGGATCAATCGCCACCAGCACATCACTGCCGATGTCCACGCCGTACATCTCGCCGTCGGCGTTGATGGCGATGTCAATGATGGCCGGGGCGTTGGTGATTTCACCGACTAGGGTGGTGGCACCGGTCGCGGGATCCACGGTGTACAGGTAGGACTGACCGCCATCCGTTGAAGCGGCATACAACGTGCCGTCAACAAAACCGGTCATGCCTGTCCACACCTGCCCGGACTGCGGGGTGCTCGTCCCGATTTCGGTCGCCGCTCCCGTCGCGGTGTCTACCACGTAGAAACCATTGGTATCGTAGTCCAGGACGTACATCTGGCTGAAGTCGCCGCCGAGGAAATCGCCGGCAAACGGACCGCCAAGCCCCACGGGGCCGATGTCCGTCCAGACACCCGGCGCATCGCTCATGAAGGTGCCCAGGTTGCTGGTGGAGAGGTCAATCGCAAAGGCCGGAGCCGCGTCCGCGAGCGGAGAGGCCGTCGGCGCTAACGGGCCTACCGAGGCGGCCTTGCGCGGCGCCAGGCCGGTCGAGACCGGTGCGCCATCCGACTGCAGTTCGCCGGTGTAAGCCTCAATATGGAGAGGCGTGAAACGTCCCTCATGCTCTTTCAGCTCAAACGTCGCATTTGCATCGCCGGTATTCGCCAGCGTCAGCGTTGCGCTATCGGCAAGGCCCAGTTCGACCGTGACGTCAATACCATCAGGCGTCGCGTCGAGCAGACCAGCCGGAAGCTGAAAGTCCTGTTCCACTGTGCCGCCATCCACCACCGTCACCGTCGCCACGTCCGGGCCGTAACCGCCCGTCATGGTCGCGGCGAGGGTCTGCGGGCCGGAAGGAGCAAAGAGGGTGTAGAAGGCATCGTCCACGGCAGCGTCCTCAGGCGTCGCTTTGGCGGTCGTCTCACCGCCGACGGCATTGACAACAGTCGCGCCGTTGAGGGCCAGGGTCGGGAAGTTGGCGTCGTAGACGTTGCCGACGACGAGACCGCCATCCGTGGGGGCCTGGCACACGGGGTTGCCCAGCACCACATTGTCCACTTCCCACCACCAGTCCCAACCGGGAGCGTAGTAGTGGAAGCGGACGCGCGCCTGTGTGGAACCGGCCAACAGCGCCGTCACATCCTGTGTGAACGTGGCCGGGCCACGTTGATCTGTCGTCCAGGTCACGACGTTCACCCAGGTCGCGCCGCCATCGGCACTCACGTCCGCCGCCGCGACCTCACTGCTTGAAAGGTTGTTGTAGTCGTAGGCAAACGAGAGATTGACCTGCGACAGCCCCGAAACGTCAAAGAGCGGCGACACCAGGTCAGTGTTCATCGTCGTGCCCGATCCGCAGGCATCGCTGTCGGCGACCGCAAATTTGCCGGTGCCGCCGGTCAAGTTGCCGCGTCCGCCGGGATCGTCGCCAGCCCAGTCGCAGGTGCCGCCGTTGTTGACCACCGTCCAACCGGCCGGCGGGAAGGTCTTGTCCTCGAAGTTCGCCATGAGGCCGCCGACAAAGTAGTAGCCCGGCGCGGTGCAGGCGACCATATCAGGCTGCAACGCGAAGTCCGTGTTGGGCGCATCGGCCGTCAACGGACCGACTTCACCCCTTCCCACGCCGTAACCATCTACCCAGGCTTCGACCTCCAACGTGTAGGTGACACCCTCAGCCAGCATGAGACTATACTCGCCGGTCGCGGGGTTGGTCCAGACCGAATTATCGGGCGGAAGGGGATTTACCGGATCGCCGCTGATGCTGAGGTGCGCGTAGAGCGGCCAGCCGGTCGTGGCGTCCGTCACCTGCCCGGAGACCTCGTACATCGCCGCCGGGGTCAACGCGATATTCTGCGTCGTCGTCGTGCCGGTTGTCGCCACCACGTCGGGGATGACCGTGGTCTGATAACCGTAGCGCGAGGCAGCCAGGGTGTAAGTGCTGGAGAAGACGGTGAGCGCGTAGAAGCCCTCCGCATCGGAGGTCGCTTTACGCTGTGCCGTTTCGCTGGTGGCCACGACTGTCGCCCCGGCTATCGGCGCGCTCGTCGTGGCGTCGGTGACCTGGCCGACAATGGCGCTGTCGCCGCACGCTGCGGCCGCGGCTTCGACCGCCGCCAGGGCGTTGATCTCACCCCAGCCGGCCGCATAGTTCGGCACGTGCGCGCCGCCGCCGGTGCCGTCATCGTAGGGGATCGGGGTCGCCGTATCCTCGATGATCGTCTCGGTCGCAGCGTAATCGCCGATCAAGCACGGCGCCGCGCTCCACATCAGGGCAATCAAGCCGGTGACGTGCGGCGCGGACATCGAAGTGCCGCTCCAACCGCCCTGGTAGGCCGAGTCGCCGGAATTGACCGAAGAGCGAATATTGACACCTGGCGCCAACACCTGCGGCTTCAGGTCCGCCCACCCCGGTTTGGGATTCACCGTGTCGGGGTTGTCCGTCGGGCCCCAGTTGGAGTGGGTCGCGTATTGGCCGTTGTCGCGGCCGCTCGAGCCGACGCCAGTGACGTTGCCGTACCGCGCCGGGTTGCCCACCGTGTTCAAACCCGGAGGGGCAGGATAACCGCAGTTGCTGGCGTTGCCGTTGGAGAAAACGGGGTAAATGCCGGCCGCGTGCCAGGCATCTACGACATCCTGATACCAGGGGTCATAGCTCGTGCTGCAATCGCCCCAGGAGTTATTCACGGCATTGGGGCGCTTGTCGGGGTCGGCGTTGGCGCCGGTCAAATCCCACGGGGCCGCGAAGAACTCGGCGCATTCCAACAACTCCACATCCCCACAACTGCTGGTATTACAGCCACGGCAGGCCATCCACTTGGCGCCGGGGGCCATGCCGATCTGATTGGCGCCGCCATCGTCGCCCACCATCGTGCCCATCGTGTGCGAACCATGACCGTTGTCGTCGCCCGGCTCGGTGGGATGGTCGCCATAGGGGTCCCACCAGTTGTAGTTGTGGTCAAACGTACCGCCGCCCAAATTGCCGCGATAGTGGTTCACCAACGCATCATGGGTGTAACGCACCCCGGTGTCCACG
>JAAZNO010000593.1 GCA_012798275.1 Chloroflexota bacterium | reverse complement strand
CAGGAAGCCACCTCTGCGACGGGCACGCCCCTGCGCGAGCCGCTGGTCTTCCGCTTCGCCACGGCGGGCACGCTGGAGGTAGCCCAGGTCATCCCCGCGCCAGGCACGATGGACACCGAGACCGACATGCCCATCACCGTCATGTTCAACCGTCCTGTGGTGCCTCTCACCAGCCTCAAACAGATGGAAAGCCTGCCCCATCCTCTGCGCATCGAACCCGCCATCGAGGGTGAGGGCGAATGGCTCAACACGTCCATTTACGTCTTCCGCCCCTCCAGCCCCCTGGCAGGCGGCACCGCCTACCGCGTCACCGTCGCGGCGGGATTGCAGGACCTCGCCGGCGCGCTGCTCATCGAGGATTACACCTGGAGCTTCAGCACGCAGCCCCCGGAGGTCGTGTGGACCTCGCCCAGCGCCGGCGAGACCCTCGTAGACATCCGCCGGCCCATTCGGGTAGAATTCAACCAACCCATCGAAGCCGCTTCCGCACAGCGCGCCTTCTCGCTCAAGGCCGGGAGCCTGCTCCGCACCGACGTCGCGGGCGCGTTTGCCGTGGTGGGGAACACCCTCATCTTCACCCCCACCCGCGACCTGGATTTCGACACCGCCTACACCGTGGCGCTGGCCGCCGGCGTGACCGGCGCTTCCGGCGGCGAGGGGATGCGCCAGGCCTACACCTGGCAGTTCACCACCGTTCCGCTGCCCCGCATCGTCTCCACCGCTCCCACGGATGGGGAACGCAATGTCCCGGCGTACAGCCCCTTCCAGATCATCTTCAACACGCGGATTGACCCCAAGACAGTGATGCCCAACCTCACGGTGACCCCACCCCTTTCGCCCACGCAGGTCTACACCTACTTCTCGGAGTGGGACAACACCTTCACCCTCTACTTCGGCGCGCAAGCCTCGACCGATTACACCGTGGTCGTCGGCGACGGCATTGCCGATCCTTACGGCAACACGATCCCCCAGGGGACGACGGTCAGCTACCGCACCGCGCCGTTGGAGCCGACGTATCGCCTGTTGACGCCGGCTTCCATCGCCACCTACGACGCGGCGCTGCCCGCGCAGGTCGCCATCGCGCACCTCAACCTCACGCGGGTGGATCTGGAGCTCTATCGCTTGCCTGAAAGCGTCCTGCAACAATCCTACGGGAACTGGCGCGAGCAACTCCCTACCGGCGCCGAATTGCTGCGCCAATGGACTAAAACCCTCGAAGCGCCGCTCAATAAGCAGAGCTATACCGCGATTGAGCTGACCGAGACCCCGGGCGGCAAGCTCGCGCCGGGCGTCTACCTGCTGGAGATCAACGCGCCGGAGATGACGGCCGATGAATGGACAGCGAACCAGCAACACCTGCTCGTCGTCTCCGATTACAATCTCACGCTGAAGACCGGCCCGGACGAGGCGTTGCTCTGGGCCGTAGACCTGGCCACGGGAGCCCCCGTTCCGGGACTGAACCTGCAGCTGGTGGCGATCGATGGGCGCAACCTGGGCAGCCTCACCACCGATCCAAACGGCATCGCCCGCGCGACCCTGCCGCAAAACCGCGGCACGATCCTGGCCCTCAGCGAACAGCCTTTCGCCGCCATCGCCGAGGGGTGGGGCCGGGGCATCAGCCCATGGGATTTCGGCATGGGACAGGGCGTCTGGGAGCAGAAACTCCGCGCCCACCTCTACACCGATCGCCCCATCTACCGCCCCGGACAGACGGTCAACTTCAAGGGCGTGCTGCGCCTGGAGGATGACGCCGCCTTTACCCTGCCTGCGGCGGGCGCGGTGAAAGTCACCGTGCGCGACGCCGCCTGGCAGGAGCTCTACAACAAGCAGCTGCCCGTGAGCCAGCTCGGCGCCTTCTCCGACTCGCTGGCCCTGGAAGCCAGCGCCAGCCTGGGGAATTACGTCATCAGCGTCGAATTCGGCGATCAGTACTATGAGACCTACTTCCAGGTTGCCGCCTACCGTGCGCCGGAGTTCGAGATCGTCGTGGAGCCGGAGGTCGCGGAACTGCGGCGCGGCGAGAGCGCGCAGGCGACCATCACCGCGCGCTACTTCTTCGGCGGCCCGCTGGCGAACACCCCCGTGACCTGGAACGTCGTCGCCGAGCGCTACACCTTCAAGCCGGCGTGGGGCGGACGCTACAGCTTCAGCGATGTGGACGATCCCTGGATCTGCTTCGATTGCTGGTGGTGGGAACCTCAACCGCCCACGGAAGCCATCCTCAGCGGCAGCGGGGTGACCGACGCCAACGGCGAGCTGTCCATCACGCTCGATGGCGCCGCTCTCGACGCCGCGCTGCCCTACCTCGCGGCGCGCATCACGCTCGAGGCGACCGCCAGCGGGCCCGACAACCAGACCATCTCCGGGCGGAGCAGCATCGTCGTTCACCCCGGTCCTTACTACATCGGCCTGGCGCCGCGCAGCACCATCGGCGTGGCGGAAAAAGAAACCATCGTTGACCTCGTGGCCGTCAACTGGAAGGGCGAACGCCTGGCCAATCAGGCCCTCAAAGTGGCGTTCTACCGCCGCGAATGGAAAAACACCTTCATCGCCAACGAGCTGGGCGGCGGATACTGGTCGTGGGAGACGGAGGACATCTTCGTGAGCGAGACCACCGTCACCACCGACGCACGCGGCGAGGCGCTCGCGAGCTTCATCCCGCCGCAGGGCGGCTCCTACCACGTCATCGCCACGCCCGCCAGCCCCACCCCGGAGACCGCGCGCATCCGCTCCTCCATCTTCATCTGGGTAACGGGGAAAGACGCCGTCAGCTGGCGGCGGGAGAATCATGACCGCATCACCCTCATCAGCGACAAGAGCACCTACCAGGTGGGCGAGACCGCCGAGATCCTGATCCCCTCGCCGTTCACCGGGCCGCACTGGGCGCTCGTCACCGTGGAACGGGCGGGCATCCGCCGCTACGACCTCATCCGCCTGGAGACCAACAGCGCCGTCTACCGCCTGCCCATCGAGGAGGGCGACATCCCCAACATCTATGTCTCCGTCGTGCTCGTGCAGGGGCGCAGCGGAGCAGAGACGCAGGGGGGCGAGGGTGCAGTAGCGGAGTTCAAGATGGGTCTCCTGCCGCTGGATGTGAGCCTCGAGCCGAAGACGCTGACGCTCAGCGTGGAACCTTCGACGCCGCAGGCGCAGCCCGGCGAGGAAGTGACCTACACCCTCACCGCCATCGGCCCCGATGGACGACCGGTTGCCGGCGCCGAGCTCTCGCTCGACGTGGTGGACAAGGCCGTGCTGAGCCTGCAACCGCGCAACAGCGACATCCTCAACGGCTTCTATGCCCGGCGGGCCTTGCAGATCAACACCGCCAGCGGCCTGAGCCTTTCCGCCAACCGCTATCTCAAGGAATTGACCGCCGACCTGGATCTGGAGCTGGAATCTCAGCAGGAGGAACGCAACACGGCGGATTACGGCATAGGCGGCGGGGGGGAGGAAGGCGTCGCCATGCCGGCGCCGGCTCCAACCATGGCGGCCATGGTGGAGGTAAAAGAGGTGGAAGTCGCCGGCGCCCCCTTCCCCATGGAAGGCATCACCGTCCGCCAGGAGTTTGCGGATACCGCCGCCTGGCAGCCCCTGTTGGTAACCGACAGTGATGGCCGCGCGCGTTTCACGCTCACCCTACCAGATAATCTCACGACCTGGACCGCACGCGCCGTGGGGCACACCGCCGCGACCGTGGTGGGCGAGGGGACGGCGGATCTCGTCGTCGCCAAGCCACTGATGGTCCGCCCGGTCGCCCCGCGCTTCTTCGTGGTGGACGATCGCGCGCAGCTCGCCGCCAACGTGAGCAACAACACGGATCAGCCCCTGCAGGTGGAAGTGGCGCTCAACGCCGAGGGCGTGGGCCTCAGCCAGGAGACGCCCGCCGTGCAGACCGTCACCATCCCCGCCCGCAGCGAGCGCAAGGTGACCTGGTGGGTGCAGGTAAACGATGCTCCCAACGCGCAGCTCACTTTCGCCGCGCGCGCGGGCGACTACACCGACGCGAGCAAGCCCCGGCTCACCACCGGGCCAGATGGCTCGCTGCTGGTGCTGCGCTACACCGCCCCCGACATCGTGGGGACGGCCGGCCAGCTCACCGGGGACGGCAGCGTCGCCGAAGGCGTGGCCCTGCCGCCGCAGTTCGACGACCGGCGTGGACAGCTCACCGTTCAGCTCGATCCCAGCCTGGCGGCGGGCATGCAAGACGGCCTCACCTACCTGGAGCACTTCGAGTACGAATGTACCGAGCAGACCGTGAGCCGGTTCCTGCCCAACCTGCTCACCTATCGCGCGCTCCAATCGCTGGGGCTGGAGGACGCCGAATTGGAAGCGCGCCTCCCCGCGCTGATTGACGAGGGGCTGCAGAAGCTCGCCCAACAGCAGAATCCCGACGGCGGTTGGGGCTGGTGGTACGATGCCGAAAGAGGCGAGAGCAACCCGCATGTGAGCGCCTACGTCGTTTTCGCCCTGCTCAAGGCGCGCCAGACCGATGTGCTGGTGGATGAGACGATGCTGCAACGCGGGTTGGACTACCTCAAGACGCAGCTTCAGACCATCCGGCAGGTGGAAAATTACCGCGCCGCCAATCAACAGGCGTGGCTGCTCTACGTCCTGGCCGAAGGGGGGCGGGCGCCGCAGGAGCAGCTCGACAATCTCTTCGAGAACCGCGAGAAGCTCAGCCATTACGCTCGCGCCTACCTGGCGCAGGCCCTCTGGCTGCGCAATCCCAACGACGCCCGGCTGCAAACCCTGCTCGCCGACCTGAACAACGCGGCGATCCTCAGCGCGACGGGGGCGCACTGGGAAGAGGCCAACTACGACTGGTGGGCGATGAACACCGACACCCGCTCCACCGCCGTCATCCTCGACACGCTCACCAAGCTGGATCCCGAGAACGCGCTCAATCCCAACATCGTCCGCTGGCTGATGGTCGCACGCAAGGGCGGCATCTGGGAGACGACGCAGGAAACGGCGTGGGCGCTGATCGCCCTCACGGATTGGATGGTGATGACGGGCGAGCTCGACGCCGCCTACGACTACGGCGCCTTCCTCAACGGCGCGGAGCTGGCGACCGCAAGCGCGACCCGCGAGACTGTGCGCCAGAGCACTAAGGTCACTGTCCCCATTGCCGATCTGCTTACCGACACCCTCAACGTGCTGGGCATCGCTCGCACGGCGGGACCGGGGCGGCTCTACTACACCGCGCATCTGGAAGTCTATCAACCCGTCGAAGCGCTGGAGCCCGCCGATCGCGGCTTCAGCATCCAACGGCGCTACACGCTCGCTTCGTGCGCTGCGGAGCAGATCAAGGCTGGCGGCAGCGTGCTGGATTGCCCGGAGGTCCGCGAGGTGAAACTGGGCGACGTGATTCGGGTAGATCTCACCCTCATCACCCCGCATGACCGCTACTACGTGGTGGTGGAGGATCCGCTGCCGGCGGGCGGCGAGGCGATAGACACCGGCCTGGCGACCACAAGCCTGTTGGCACTGGAGCCGACCCTGTCGCAGCCCAGCTCTCGCTGGTGGCGGTGGTGGAACTGGTACAGCCGCAGTGAGCTGCGGGATGAGAAAGTCGTGCTCTTCGCCGATTATCTGAGCGCGGGCACCTACGAGTACAGCTACACCTTCCGCGCCACGTTGCCGGGCGAATACCGCGTAATCCCCACCGTGGCAAAGGAATTCTACTTCCCGGAGGTCTTCGGTCGCAGCGATGGGCGGTTGCTGACGATTGGGGAATAAATAAGGCGTACGAAAGGGGGTGTCGGTGCAGCGTGATTGCAGCGACACCCCTCCTTTTTGCGTCCGCGGGGCGAGAGAGTTCAGTGGAACGTGCGAACGTGGACACGGGTTCTATTTTCCGAGAAGACGCCATGTGCTGGCGCACACCATCCAAGAATGAAAATGTGTGGTAACTGTTCAGCCTGGCGCCAGGTGGCTAGCCGGCGATGGATGAACCTTTGTGAGCTGTAGCTTTTGCCCCACCCCCTGCCCCCTCCCCGACGGCGTATACGCCGTCGGGGAGGGAGAGAAAAAATAAGGGGGTTTTGCAGGCGGGCTACGCCCGCCTGCAAAACCCCACAAAAAAAGTTCTCCTTCCCCCAGCGTGCGCTGGGGGAAGGAGCCAGGGGATAGGGGCAAAAGTTGATACTCAATCTTCAAGGGTCGCCAGGAAATCTTGCGTTTTTTAGTCAGTGGCGGTACCTTTGTCACGCAAGTGATTTTTTCGCTGATTCGCCGATTCGCCGGGGAGAAGGCGCCGGCTTTTCAGGCCTCCGCTCAGGGTATATAATCATCGGGCACGCATTCCCATCACAGGAACCCTTTTCACATCCGCCAGGAGGTGCTCTGATGTCCGAAAAACGCGCCAGCTCCTTCAATTACGCCATCGGCATGTTTGGCACATCTATCCCCAT
>JAAZNO010000592.1 GCA_012798275.1 Chloroflexota bacterium | reverse complement strand
GAGGAGCTGCAGCTGCCCTTCAACTTCCGCCTCATGGATGGGATGGGGCTCAGCAGCATGACCTGGGACGCGCAGGCGTTGCGGGAAGTGGTGGATGCGTTGGAGACGACCCTGCCGGACTTCGCCTGGCCCAATTACGTGTTGGGCAATCACGATCGCATGAGGTTGGTGACCCGCTTTGGCGGGGAAGCGCAGGCGCGCGTGGCGGCGATGTTGCTGCTCACGCTGCGGGGGACGCCGACGCTCTACTACGGCGACGAGATTGGCTTGCCCGATGTGCCCATTCCGCCGGAGAAGATCCAGGATCCGCAGGGGCGCAACCTGGGGCCGGAGCGCAGCCGTGACGTCTGCCGCACGCCGATGCAGTGGGACGCTTCCCCGAACGCGGGTTTCTGCCCGCCGGAGGTGGAGCCGTGGCTGCCGGTGACGGCCGACTACAAGACGCGCAACGTCGCCGTGATGTCGCAGGATCCCACTTCCATCTTGACGCTCTATCATCAATTGCTGGCGCTGCGCCAGGAGACGCCGGCCTTGTTCGGCGGCAGGTATCGCCCGGTGGATGCTGGCGTGCCGTCCGACTGCTACGCCTACGTGCGGGAAGCAGACGGCAGCCGGTATCTCATCGCCCTCAACTTTGCGGCTGAGCCGCGTACTCTCGCCCTCGCAGAAGCAGAGGCGGGGCAGATCCTGCTTTCCACGCATCTGGATCGGGAGGAACCGGTGACCCTCGGGGCGCTGCAGCTGCGGGCGCATGAGGGTGTGATCATCGCGCTGTGAGGGGGGATGGCTGAAGATCTTGTCACCCGACTTCGGCAGGCTCTGCCGGCGCTTTTGGCGCCCTTGCCGGTAGACCTCGCTTATCTCTACGGCTCGGTCGTTACCGGCTACGCCACGCCCTTCAGCGATGTGGATATAGGGGTGGTGCTGGCAACTTTGCCGGCCCCCAGGGAACGGCTGGACCTGCTTCTGGGGCTTGAGGCCTGGCTGGCTGAAAACTGTCAGATTCCCAACGCGGATGTGCGCATCCTGAACGACGCGCCGTTGATCTTTCGCGGCAAGGTGGTCACGGAGGGGGTGCTGCTCTACGCGCGGGATGAGGAAGTGCGGGTAGCTTTTGAGGTCGAGACCCGCATGCGTTACTTCGATTATCGGCCCATTCACGACCAATTGCAGGCGGCCTTCTTTGCCGATTTACGCGAGCGAGGAGTATGAGAATGCAGCTCACGCGCTATCCCCAGAACCCGGTGATGCTGCCCGATCCGACCTCGGATTGGGAGACGTACAATGTCTTCAATCCCGCCGTCGTCTATGACAACGGCCTGTTTCACATGTGGTATCGCGCGCAGGGGCTGGATTGGATCAGCCGCATCGGGTATGCCGTGAGCGCGGACGGCGTGCACTGGAACCGGCTGCGGCGTCCGGTGCTGGGGCCGCACGACGGGACCGATTCGCGGGGCCTGGAAGACCCGCGTGTGGTGAAGCTCGACGGTGAGTTCCTCATGACCTACACGGCGTATGGCCGGGAGTACTTGGGGGCGCAGCCGACGCACGCCGGGGGTGGCATCCTGCCCATGGTTGCGCGTAGTCAGAACGGCATTATATGGGAGCGGCTCGGGCCGCTCGTGCGCGGCGAGGATAACAAGGATCACGCCCTGTTCCCGCGGCGGATTGGTGGACGTTACGTCGCCTTCCATCGCCGTTGGCCCACCATCTGGCTGGCCTACAGCGATGACCTCCTCACCTGGCGGGAAGCCGACATGGCGCCGGTTTTCGCTCCGCGCCCGGAGAACACCTGGGATCACCAAAGCGTCGGCGGCAACGGCGTTCCCATCGAGACGGAGCACGGTTGGCTGATGTTCTACCACGGCTACGATCAGCGGCACATCTACCACATCGGCGTGGCGCTGCTCGATCTTGACGATCCCACGCGGGTTGTGCGGCGTCCCAAGGCCTCCATCTTCTGGCCTGAGGAGCTCTGGGAGCTGCGCGGCGACGTGCCCAACGTCGTCTTCTCGTGCGCTAACATCGTCGTAGGAGACACCGTCTACGTGTACTACGGCGGCGGCGATCACGTGATCGGTCTGGCGACATGCCCCCTGGCGGAACTGGTGGATTTTGTGCTCCATGGGGAGTGAGGGAGTCTTGTTGGAAGCTTATCAGGTCAAGACACCACGGCGCCAAGATACCAGAACGCGAGAAAAAATCTTGGCGCCTTCGTGTGTTTGGGGTAAATGATCATCATAACAGGAGTTGACGTTGTGGACAATCTCAAATGGTGGCAGAAAGCGGTTTTTTATCAGATTTACCCGCGCAGCTTCGCCGACGGCAACGGCGACGGGATCGGCGACCTGCGGGGGATGCTCGAAAAGCTGGATTACCTGGCGGAATTGGGCGTCGAAGGCGTGTGGCTGTCGCCGCACTACCCCTCGCCGCAGGCCGATTGCGGCTATGACGTGGCGGATTACTGCGACGTGGCTCCCGAATACGGCACGCTGGATGACTTCCGCCTGTTCCTCGAGGCGGCCCACAAGCGGGGCATCCGCGTGATCCTGGATATGGTCTTCAATCACACCTCGGATCAACACCGCTGGTTCCTGGAATCGAAATCCAGCCGTGACAATCCCAAACGCGATTGGTACATCTGGCGCGATGGGAAAATCGGCCCCGACGGCGAGAAACTTCCACCCAATAACTGGGAGTCGAGTTTCACCGGCCCGGCGTGGGAGTACGATCCAACGACCGATCAGTGGTACTATCACTTTTTCCTCAAAGAGCAGCCCGATCTCAACTGGCGCAATCCCGAAGTGAAGGCGGCCATGTGGGACGCCGTGCGCTTCTGGCTCGACATGGGCGTGGATGGATTCCGTCTCGACGCGATTGGCACCATCTTCGAGGACCCCGCTATGCCCGATCACGAGGCAGGATTCACGCTGCTCGACCTGTATCAGCTGGGGCAGGCAGCGCAGACGGCCGAGGAGCGTCAGGCCGTGAGCGAGAAGTGGGAACTGCTCTTTGCCCATCAGGTGGATCGGGCCGAGGAGATGCACTCGCTGATGAAGGAGCTGCGGCGTGTGGTGGACGAATACCCCGATCGCGTGCTCGTGGCGGAAGATAGCGACCTGGCTTATCATGGGAATGGCGACGACGAGCTGCACCTGGTCTTCAACTTTCCGCTGATGCGCATCGAAGGTCTCCTCACGCCGGCGCACATTCGCAACAATCAGGCGGAGCGCTTGGCGGCGCTGCCGGAGGGCGCCTGGCCCTGCAACACATTGGGCAATCACGATTCGCCCCGCGTCAAAAGCCGTTATGGGGACGGTGAACACGACGACGAGCTCGCCCGCCTGGCTCTGGCGCTCATGCTCACTCTGCGGGGGACGCCTTTCCTCTACAACGGCGAGGAAATCGGCATGACGGACGCCGTCTTCACCGAGATTGCCCAGCTGCGCGACACTCTGGCTCTGCGCCAATACGAGCTGGCGGTGAGGATGGGCCTTCCCGAGGCGGAGGCAGCCGCGATAGCCTTCCAGCACACCCGCGACCGCTGCCGCACCCCGCTGCAGTGGGCTGACGCGCCTAACGCCGGCTTCAGTCCCGAGGGCGTGACGACCTGGCTGCCGGTGAATCCCAATTATGCCGCCGGCATCAACGTGGCCGGGCAGCAGAACGATCCCGCCTCGATGCTCGCCTTCTATAAGCAGCTGCTCGCGCTGCGCAAGCGGACCCCCGCCCTCATTGCGGGCGATTACACGCCGCTGCTGGAGGAGCACCCCGATTGTTTCTGCTTCCTGCGCGCGGTGGAAGGGCAGACCTGTCTGGTGGTGCTCAATTTTTCCACTCGCGCGCACACGCTGACCTTTGAGCAGCTTTGGGCGCCGCGGCTGCTCTTTTCCAGCGCGGGGCGGCGGGAGGTCGGAGATCTGCGGGCGCTGGAGCTCGCGCCCTTCGAGATCTACCTCGCAGCCGTGGAGCGCTAGGATGAATCTCTGGCGCGGCGTGAACGTTCGGCTGCGGGGCATCGAGCCGGAAGATGCGGAGACCTTCTACGCCTGGGACAGCGCGGAGACGGAGACGGCCCGCATGGTGGAGTGGGTGTGGCCCGCCGGGTCGCTGGCGCAAGCCCGACAGTGGGCGGAAAGGCGCGCTACCGAGGAGTCCAGGAACGACGAATTCTTCTTCGCCATCGAGAACGCCGAGGGCCGGCTCGTCGGCGTGATCAACACCCACAGCTGCGACCGTCGGGTGGGGAGCTTCAAGTACGGCGTCTCCGTCGCTCCTGCCTTCCGTGGACGGGGCTACGCGACGGAAGCGGTCCTCCTCGTGTTGCGCTATTTCTTCGATGAGCTCCGCTATCAGAAAGCCACTGCTGAGGTCTACGCCTACAACGAGAGATCGGCGCGATTCCATGAGCGGTTGGGCTTCGTGCAGGAGGGGCGCATTCGACGGGTAGTCTTCTCGCAGGGGCGGCACTTCGACCTGCTCGTTTTCGGCATGACGGTGGAGGAATTTCACGCGCGCTATCCGCGGTCCACTGAGGAAGACTGGCTACAACGGTGCCTGGCGCGCTGAAACGTGAGGTCTTGATCCGGCCTTCAGTGGGGGATGCGGATGATTGGAGGACAATGCCTGCTATCACTTGCCTTGTAGATAACTCCGTGAGGTACAGCAGCCACCTTTGGGGCGAGCATGGTCTGTCTTTTTGGATTGCTATGGCGGAGGGCTCTGTGCTGCTGGACACCGGGCAGAGCGGCACAGTCTTGCTGCACAATCTCGACACGTTGCAGCTGGACGCCGGGACGCTGGCAGCGCTGGCGCTGAGCCATGCCCACTACGATCACACCGGCGGCTTGCCCGCGTTGGCTGAGCGTCTTGCGCCGGGGTTGCCCCTGTACGCCAACGCCGACCTGTTGCGCGAGCGTTTCTCACAGAGCACGGGGGAGCGGCGCGCCATTGGTCTGTCGGTGGATCATGCCTGGCTTGCTGCGCGTTTTGCCCTGCATCTGGACGATGCGCCGCAGCAGGTGCTCCCCGGCGTGTGGACGACCGGCGCGATTACGGAGCGTCCCTATCCCGGTGGCTATGTGCCCCGGCAGGAAATTCGCGCCGGCGCTGGTTATGCCCCCGATCCTTACCGCGATGACCTCTCGCTGGTCGTGGAAGGTTCTGCGGGGTTGATCGTGCTGTGTGGCTGTTGTCATGCCGGATTGCTCAACACGCTGGCGCATGTGCAGCGGGTTTTTCAACGGCCCATCGTGGCCGTGGCAGGCGGTACCCATCTGACCAGCGCGGATGCTGCCACGCTGGGGATCGTCGTCCAGACGCTGGCGGGATGGGGGACCCTGCGGCGACTTTACCTCAATCACTGCTCGGGCGATGAGGCAATGTACACCCTTCGCCAGGCGCTGGGCGGGGAGGTGGTGCGTCCGTGTCCGGCAGGGACGGCGCTGGAATGGGACGTTGGGGCGTGACCTTCACGATCGTTCGTGCAAGGCGAGCGCGATCACGCCTGCGCCGGCTTTGAGATCACATGGCCGCGCGCCTGAGGAGCAATTCCATGGAACCTCTCTTACCGATTACCTACCGACCCATTGGCGTCTTGCATACGCCGTTTCAGGAGCCTGTCGGGATGCCCATCCAGGCGGCGTGCGCCGTTGGGACGCGCGGCACGGCGGAACTCTACCCGGAGTTCGAGGAGGCGTTGCAGGACCTGGAAGGCTTCTCGCACCTGATCCTGCTGTACCATCTCCATCGCGCGGCGCCGCCTCGCCTGCGGGTGACGCCGTTTCTGGATACCGAGCTGCGCGGCGTCTTTGCCACCCGCGCCCCGGCGCGCCCTAATCCGCTGGGCCTGTCGGTCGTGCGTCTGCTGGAGCGCGCGGGGTGCGTCCTCTACCTGGAAAATCTGGACATGCTGGACGGCACGCCGCTGCTGGACATCAAGCCCTACATTCCGGATTTCGACAGCTGCACTGTGGAACGGCTGGGATGGTACGAACAGCGACGCGGCCATTTGCCGCTTCCCAGCGCCGATGACAGGTTCAGCCGCTGAGAGCTCCTGCTGCAGGGGCCGATTTCCGGCGCCGACGACAGAGCTGAAGATCCGACGAGCCCATCAGTGAGGGGGCGCGTCACTTCATGGTTGAAGCAGGGGGAGCTCCACATGTGCCGCGCGGAAGAGCGTGAAATCTACTGCGGTGATCTTTTGTGAATTATGCTAAATTCAGAGATGTTTTATGCAATAGAAAATGCCCCTTGACAGAATTCCGGTTTCTTTTACAATTCCTGCCTTGTTAGTCATCGCCGGATCAAATGGATCCGGCGATTCTATTGGGAGGCAGAGAACAATGTTGATGAAAAGCGCGTTGCTGTTGACCATGACAGCAACTCTTCTCACCGGAGCCGGTGATTGGGAGCCGGGAACTGGTGCAGACGCTCCGATACTGGCCGGGATCGCCAGCCAGTACGGACCGGGCCGCATGGAGGCGACCATCCAGGTGCGGCAGGCGGGCCGAACGGCTTTCACGTTGCCCACCCCGTTGCCGCAGGCCGAGGTCTACTTTGCAACGCTCGATTGCCGTGATATCGGCAGCTGGTTCGAGATGCGGCGCGCCGGCGTGGACGAGAACGGCGCGCCTTACCCCTGGGAAACCGCGTATGCCGTTGATTGCGCCGGTCTGGCCGACGGTGGGATTGGCTTCATGCTCTTTAACCGCCACACGCCGATGAGCCAGCGCGTGGCCGAGGAGTGGCTTCGCCGCGTGCACACCGGGGAGTATCAGCCGGTCTTCGTGGCGGAAGTGGATTATCCGACCGCGGTGCGTTGGGACACCGTTGGCCGCGGCATGAGGGTGGAATTGCGCCGCCTCACACCGTTGCCTCTGGACCTGCCTGTCGCGCCGTGAACGCCGGCGGCGTTTGCCGAAAGGGGATTCCATGCTAAAGTCGTGTTCACGTGCTCACGTGAAAATCCAGGGGCATTCTCAAGAGAAAGGAGATCATTCATGCGTGGAAAAATCGGGTTACTGGGAATGTTGATTCTGGCGCTGTTGCTGACCGCCTGTGGCGGCAAGGACACTGAGGAAGTGGTGACCACGAGGACGGGCTTGCAGTACGTGGACATCAAAGTTGGCGACGGCAACTTCCCCAAGTTTGGTGATACCGTCGTTGTACATTACACCGGCTGGTTGGAGGACGGCACGAAATTCGACAGCTCCGTAGATCGCGGCGAGCCCTTCGAGTTCCTCATCGGCACGGGGAGTGTGATTGCCGGGTGGGACGAGGGGGTCAGCACGATGCGCGTCGGCGGCGTGCGCAAGCTCATCATCCCGCCGGAATTGGGGTACGGCGCGAGCGGCTCAGGCGATGTGATCCCGCCGAACGCCACCTTGATCTTTGAAGTGGAGCTGCTGGAGATCCACCCGTGAGGTCGAATTTCCCCTTGTCAATCCGTGGCTCTGTGATATAGTTAAAGTACGTTGGCATATTCAGTAAAGGAGAGCACAGGGATGATTGACAGCGCATCACAGACCCCCTTTGGGCGTGTTGTGATTCCTGCTGCCTGAATCGCTGCAAGCATTGCCGCTATAAGCCGTGGGAGCTGCCGCCCCACGGCTTTTTTGTTGTCTGGCGTATCGCAAAGGCGCGACCAGGATTTCTTGTGGCTGTTTTGCATAACGTTAAACAGCCACGCAGCGACGAGAGAAAATAACGAGGTCTTTATGCTCAAGGTATCGAATATCACCCAACATTACGGAAGCGAGCTCATTCTCAAGGACGTTTCCTTTGTGTTGAACCCCGGTGAGCGGGTGGGGCTGATCGGCCCCAACGGCTCCGGCAAGACGACGTTGCTGCGCATCATCACGGGACAGCTGGCGCCGGATGCGGGAGGGGTGCAATTCACGCCGCCGGAGGTGCGGGTGGGGTTTTTGGAGCAGGGCTTCGCCCATCGCGGGGCGCAGACCGTGGCGCAGTTCCTTCAGATGGGCGAGGAGGCGCTGGCCGAAGCGGAGGCGCAGGTCGCAGCGCTGGCTGAGACGCTCTTCACGCGCGAGCCAGAGCCCCAAGCGCTCGAAGCTTACAGCGAGGCCCTGGCGCGCCTGGAGGCTCTGGCGGCGATCGCGCCGGCGGAACACGAAGCTGCGGCGGTGCTCGCGGGATTGGGATTGGCGCACGTTAGCCTCGACACGCCGCTGGAAATCCTCAGCGGGGGACAGAAGACGCGGCTGGGATTGGCGCGCCTGTTACTCCACCGGCCAGAGATCGTGTTGCTTGACGAGCCAACCAATCACCTGGACATCGAAGCGCTGGAGTGGCTCGAGGCGTGGTTGCGCGCCTACGCCGGGGCGGCGTTGCTCGTCTCTCATGACCGCGCCTTCCTGGATCACACCGTCACCCGCATTCTCGATCTCGATCCTGAGACGCACACCCTCACCGAGTATGTGGGCAATTACAGCGCCTACCTCGAAACGTGGGAACGCCAGCGGGAGAAACAGCTGGCGCAATGGCGAGACGAGCAGGCAGAAATCCGACGGATTCAGGGGGACATCCACCGCACGGCGATGCAGGCGCTGAGTGTGGAGCTCACCACCAAACCGCACGACTTCACCATCCGCCGTTACGCCAAAAAGGTGGCGCAGAAGGCCAAATCCCGGGAACGCAAGCTCGAGCGCTACATGGAAAGCGACGAGCGTGTGGAGAAACCCAAACTCACCTGGCGGATGAAGCTCGAATTCACGGAAGCGCCGACGAGTGGCCGTGAGGTGCTCGTGCTGGAAAACCTCGCTGCCGGCTACGGCGGCATCCCGCTTTTCCGCAACGTGGACGCCATTTTGGGCGCGGGAGAGCGCGTGGCGCTGATCGGTCCCAACGGCGCCGGCAAGACCACCCTGCTCAAAGTGATCATGGGGCAGCTCCCCCCGCTGGAGGGGCGCGCGCGCCTGGGGACTCACGTTCAGGTGGGCTACTACGCTCAGGAGCAGGAAACGTTAGACCCGGACAGCACCCCCTTCGAGGTCGTCCGCGCTGTCGCGGCGCTGTCGGACACCGACGTGCGCTCCTTCCTGCACTATTACCTGTTCTCCGGCGACGACGTCTTCATCCCGGTCCGAGCGTTGAGCTATGGGGAGCGCGCCCGGCTGACCCTGGCCCGGATGGTGGCGATGGGCTGCAACTTCCTGCTGCTCGACGAACCGATCAATCACCTGGACATCCCCAGCCGCACGCAATTTGAGCGCGCTATGACGGCTTTTGAGGGGACGGTGCTGGCGGTGGTACACGATCGCTACTTCATCCGCGCCTTTGCGACGGGCCTGTGGGCCCTGCAGGGTGGCGCCTTGCGGCAGTTTGTGGATCTGGAGGGTTTCAACCGCGCTGGCCGTGGTGCACCGTAGCGGCGTTGCGATCTCCGTACGCACATTTACTTGACGACCGTGTCATACCGCGAGCGCAAGCCGTGATCCTCGCGCGCTTCGAGCGACTCTCTGAACTCTGGAATGGCGGCGACGTCATGCCGGTACTGGAAGGGCCACATGCTTTTGAGATGGAATAACGCCACCCGATCCCCATGACTGAGGGGGTGCTCCAGGTCCGGTTGTAAGCCGGGCATGGCGCTCAGATTGCCGTTGATGAAAGTGATCCCGCGCTCCTCTGCAGGCAATTGCAGGCGCGCGAGCAAGTCCCGCATCACGCTGCCCGCGGGCAGCGTGATGGCCACTTGCGCGAAGATGTTGTCGTCGCTGCCGCCGTAACGCGCCAGCGGCCCGTAGAGCCACACGTCCAGGGTGATGTCTTCCATGCTAGCCGCCTCCTACGGGAGGGAAAATACCGACCTCGTCGCCCTCCTTCAGGCGGTAGACCTCGGCGCGGGCCTTGCCATTTACGAAGGTGACTTTGACCTCGTGGGGACGGATGGCAAGCCGTTCAATGACGGCGGTGATGGGACTTCCTTCGGGCAGTTCCATCTCAAACGGCTCACCCGCAAATTGTCCTTCCGGCGCGTAGCGCTGCAGGGTCGCAAAAAGCTTCACTTTTACTTTCATCGGCTGACTCCCATCCTCCTCAGAAAATAGAGAGCAGTGAGCCGTGAGTAGAGAGTTGTCGCAGTCACGGCTCACGACTCACACGGTAACTGTTCAGCCACTGACTAAAAAACGCAAGATTTCCTGGCAATTGCTGAAGATTGAGAATCAATGCTTGTCCCCTGTCCCTTTCCTCCCGCGCAAAGCGTGGGAGGAAAGGGAA
This sequence comes from Chloroflexota bacterium, assembly GCA_012798275.1. GTDB lineage: Bacteria > Chloroflexota > Anaerolineae > B4-G1 > SLSP01 > JAAZNO01. Next base: position 1,089 of record JAAZNO010000592.1, on the reverse strand, counting down.
CTTTTTTTTGTGGGATTTTGCAGGCGGGCGTAGCCCGCCTGCAAAATCCCTTATTTTTTTTCACCCCCTCCCCAACGGCGCATGCACTGTTGGGGAGGGGGTGGGGGGAAGGGCAAAAGCTACAGCTCGCAAAGGTTCATCCATCGCCGTCGAGCTACCTGACGCCGGGCTGAACTATGACCTCACATTACATTTTCATCCGCGGCGGTGTGCCGCAGGAACATGTCAACTCTACACTCCTGGCGATATCATAGCATAGCTCGTGGAGAAACCAACCCACGCCGGAGCAAGATTTCCGGCGTGGGTCTGGAGTCAGTCGCTTACAGCTGGCCGAACACGGAGTCGAAGACTGAATCGGGGAGATCGTTGGTGACGTTGTGCGGCGGCAGCGGCTCGTATTTCATGAATTCCGGCAACCGGTCATCCTGGCGGGTGAAGCCCGCGGCCTCATTGAAGGCGCGCTCGCGTTTGAGGATCTCCGCGCCCATGGCCACGGCTTCATCGCTGCTCATGGACGTGCCCAGCACGGCATTGACCTCGTCTACCATGCCCTGGAAACCGGAAGGGATGTCCAGAATGGCGAAGGCGATGAAGAGGCAGTGCCCGCTGGAGTCAATCAGCGCGGTCGTGCTCTGGAAGGCGCGGCTCAGGTCGGCTTTGGCGCTCTCCGCAACCAGCGGATCGGACTTGCCGCCCACGCTCAGGATTTCGGGGGCGATGGTGTAGCCCGCGGTGTGATCCGCGCCCATCGTGGTGGTGGCGTAGGTCACGCCGATCCCTTTGACGGCGCGCGGCTCATACGCCGGCATGGCCTGTCCTTTGACGGTGGGCACGTGCGGATTCCCGTAGACCTTGCCAACCGTGGCTGCCCCGCTGCCCAGCAGGCGTCCCAGCGGCGTGCCCTGGCCCATCTCGTGCAGCAAGGCGATCGCGCCCTCGACGTCGCCAAAGGGGAGGAGCCCCGAATCCATCGCTACACCCAGCGTCACGCCGGTCTCGATCGTGTCAAGCCCGTAGGCGTTGCAGAGCGTCACCAGCTCGCCGATCTTGTCCAGATTGTCAATGCCGCAATCCGGCCCGAAAGCCCAG
>JAAZNO010000591.1 GCA_012798275.1 Chloroflexota bacterium | reverse complement strand
GGCGTCCCTGGACGCGCTGCAGCGACAGCCAGCGCAAACCTGTGAGGCCTATGAGCGATCATCCCTTTCTGCGTTATTGGTGGCGCGGCGAGATTGTGGGATCCCCTGAGGCCCTCATCGGTTGGGGACGCGCCGCCGGGCTGCTGCCGCTGTTGAGCTGGCGGGCGCAGATGCGCGGCTGGCCTCTGCCGAATGGCTTCCTCGACGCCGCGCGTGCTGAGCGGTATGCAGAAATCGCGCGGCAACAGCTGGCCATGGAGCAGCTCCGGGCCCTGGCGACCCTGACGCGCGAACAGCACTTCACGCCTCTGGTGGTGAAAGGCCCGGTCATCGCGGAGGCCTACCCCGATCCGGCATGCCGCACTTACCACGACATTGACCTGCTGTTGCCTTTGGAACAGGTAGAGCCGTTGATGGCCGCCCTGACGGCCCGCGAGTACCGCTTCACCGTCGGCGGCGACCGGGGAAATCACCTGCCTCCCCTCCATCCCGTGCGGCCAGGCTATGCCCTCGAAATTCATACGGCGCTCGGCCACGACCGTGGCACGGAACAGTTCACTTTTGCTGAATGTGCGCCGACCGCGCTGCCCTGGCCGCGATTCCCCGATCTGCTGACGCTCGACCCCGTCTTGCACGCTCTCTACCTGAGCCATCATCTGATCAATCACCATCAGATTTCTCTCGGCTTGATGCCGCTGGCCGACCTGTATTTCTGGACGCGCTCGTGGACCGGGGTCGCGTGGCGAACTCTGGCGGAGCAGGCCGCCGCGCGCGATCTCACACGCAGCGTCCGCCTGGCTCTGGCATTGACGGCCTGGTTCTGGGATGAACCCTGGCCCGCCTGGGTGCAGGAGCGCTTTCCCCCGCCCGAACCCCGGCTGCTTGAATTGGGCAAGCAGTTGACGCTCGGCGAGTTGGGGGGGCGGACCCCGCGAATCTGGCGCGACCTGCCGGAAAAAAGCCTGCGGGGCTGGTTCGCCTACGCGCGAATGGTGGCGCGCGGCAACCCGGCGATGCTCCAACGCCTGTCCCGACGCCAACGGCTGCTGTTTTACGCGCGACGCCCCTTCTCGCTCCTCAAATATCACGGTGCTACTCTCTGGCGCTTGCTGCGCCGCGATCGTCGCACACGGGAGCAGCTGGCGGCCCAGGAGACGCTCACCGACTGGTTGAACCCGGCGGGGAAAAGCTCATGAGCCTCCAAACGGTGGTGTACACGCTCGACCCGGCGGCCATGGATGCGGAACTCATCTGGCGGGCGGCGGCGGTGATTCGGGCCGGCGGGTTGGTCGCTTTTCCCACGGAGACGGTCTATGGGTTAGGCGCCAACGCCCTGGACGCCGGCGCGGTGCGCGGGATTTTCGCGGCCAAGGAGCGCCCGGCTCACGATCCCCTGATCGTTCATCTGGCGGACGCCGCCGACTTGCCGCGGGTGGCGCGCGATATCCCCCCTCTTGTGCCAGAACTGGCGGCGCGCTTCTGGCCCGGGCCGCTCACCCTCGTGCTGCCTCGCGGCGAGGCGATCCCGGCAGAGGTGACCGCCGGCGGCGCGACCGTCGCGGTGCGGGTGCCGGCGCATCCCGTCGCACAGGCGCTCATCCGTGCGGCCGGCGTTCCCATCGCCGCGCCTAGTGCCAACCGCTTCGGACGGCTCAGCCCCACCCGCGCGGCCGATGTGTTGGCCGACCTCGAAGGGCGCATTGACGTGGTGCT